>DAORHX010000003.1:0-48014 GCA_035438245.1 Rubrivivax sp. | reverse complement strand
GTCACTGATCACCCGCTCGACCGCCGCCTGCCCGTCGCCGACCATCACCAGGCGCAGCCGCCCGCGCAAGGCGGGGTGCATCTGCAACGCGCGCACGAAAGCCTGCGCCAGCAGCGGCTGCGCCTTCACGGTCTGCATGCGCCCGACCGTCCCGACGATGAACAGCGCCGGGTCGGTGAACGGGCAGCCCGGCGGCGCGATGCGCGTGGCGCTGGGCCGATCGAAGCGCGCGAGGTCCACGCCGTTGTAGATCTGCGCTATGCGCTGCGATGGCACGCCCACCTGATGTTCGAGGTAGCGCGCCAGGTCGCGCGACAGCGCCACGTAGCGATGCACGAACGGCCGGTACGCGCGCCGCAGCCATTGGTAGCGCCGCACCGAACCATCGGGGTCGTCGGCGTCGCGGCCGTGCTCGCCGTGGATGCGCAGCGGCACACCGGCCAGCGCCGCAGGCACCTGGCATTCCAGCGCCGCCAGGTTGCGTGTGTGCACGATCGCCGGGCGCCAATCGCGAAACAGCTTCAGCAGGCGCGGGTACAGCTTGACACCGTGACCGGGGGGCTTGTGCAGCGACACGAACGGCACGTCGTCACGCCGGATGCGCGCGGCGAAGCTCGGCACCACCTCGGTCAGCGCCACCACCGCATGGCGGTAGGCTGCCGCCGGCATGTGGTTGATCAGGTTGGCGACGCCGTTCTCCAGGCCGCCGGTGTCGAAGCGGTAGACGAGGTGCACGATCAGCGGCGCTGGAGCTTGCACCTTGGGCCCACGCTCGCGATGCGCGCCGAGCCGGTTGTCCAGGTCAGCGTGCATCGCGTGTTCGATGCAGCATCTCCTCCAGCGTACCCAGATTCGCCGCTGCAAAGTCGGCCAGCGCAGCGCTGGACTCCTTGCTGGAGCCTTCGTCGGCGAACAGCACGACCCACGCCCCGTCGTCGCCACGGCCGCGCAGCCGCGCCATGGCACCACGCAGCTTGGCGGCCGCGTCGCCCGCGACAAAGCGGCCGTCCACCCAGTAGCTGCGCCAAACGGTCAGTGCAGACCGGCGTTCGGCGCCGGCGCTCGGCGCACCGAGCAGTTCGGCGGTGCGCACGTCGAGCGTCGCATCGGCAAGTCGCAGCGCGTGCGAGCCGCTGGCCACTTGGTTCCACTGGTGGTCCTGTGATTCGACCAGCACGTTCTGCGAGCTGACCAGCTTGCTGTCTGGGCCCTGGCCGCGGTAGTAGCCGATGTACACACCGACGACGCGGCCATCGAGGGCATAGCTCTTGCGCGCGCTGGCGCTCGGATTGACGAGCCGCGGTTGCCAGCTGGCGATCTGCGCCCCTTCGGCCTGCCAGGCGCCCAGACTATCCGGCAGCACCAACTGCGGCGGCGCGACATCGGCCTCGGCACGCTGCAGGCCCCAGTTCGCCAGCGGCGGCAGCAGCACCACGATCACGGCCGCGAGCACCGTGCCGGACCACGCGGCTGCACTGGCCGACCCCCAGCCACCGGGCAGCCCGACCGAAGCGGTTGCTGGCGCGGCAAACTCGTCGGGTTCGGCCCAGCGCGCGCCGATCAGGAACATGATCATGATGACCACGCCAAAGAACACCCAGCCGTAGATCAGGTGGTCGACGCCGACCGCGATGGTGTTGCCCGACAGGTGGCCCAGCATGACGATCATGTAGGCCCGCATCCAGTTGGCGACGATCGGCACCGCGATCGACACGCCGACGAAGATCAGCCGGCGCTTCGTCGAGCGGTAGTTCAGGTACGCGAACAGCGTGCCGACCATGAACGAGGCGATCAGGTAGCGCACACCGCTGCAGGCCTCGACCACGGACCAGCTGCCCGACGGGATGATGAACTGCATGCCCTCGCGGTACACCGGGATGCCGCTGGCGCGCAGCGCCATGATGGTGGCGTCGGCCGTCCAGGAGATCATCGTCGGCGTCATGAACTCGCCGAAGGGCACGGCGAAGAACATGAAGCCCAGCGGGAACATCAGCTCGCGCGCGACGGTCAGGCCCAGCACGGCGGGCACCGCCAGCACCAGCAAGGCGACCAGTGCGAACTGCGTGGCGGCATTCACCGCCACCAGTTCGGCCAGCAGCCACAGCACGCCGATGGCGGCCATCGGCAGCAGCACCCAGGGCTGCGGACGGGGCGTCAACCGTGCCAGCCGCTCGCGCTTGCGCCAGGCCAGCCACAGCGAGATCGGCGGCACCAGGAAGGCATGCGCGAAGGTGTCCGAGCGCGCCCAGATCTGCACCATTGCCATCGCCGTATCGCGGTACAGCAGCAGCACGGCCGCCCACAACAGCAGCAGCGCCGGCAGCGCACGGCGCCACGGCGAGGCGATGTTCAGTTCGGCAGGGATGGCGCTCATGTTTCAGGCCGCCAGCGGCGACAGCGTGTGGGCCGGACGGGGCGCGAGCTTCAGGTGCTGGTCGAACGCCGACAGGTGCGCGTCCCAGCTGAAGTCGCGCAGCACGCGCTGCCTGCCGGCGCGGCCGATGGCGGCCGCGCGCGGCGCGTCGCGCAGCAAGGCGTCGACCTCGTGCACGAAGCCTTCGGACGCACCGGCCCAGAGCAGCTCGCTGCCCTGCGCGGCACCGATGGGCTCGGCGCATTCGCGGGTGGCCACCACCGGACGGCCCATCGCCATTGCTTCGAGGATCTTGTTCTGGATGCCCCGCGCCAGCCGCAGCGGCGCCACCACCACCGCAGCGTGTTGCAGGTAGGGACGAATGTCGGGCACCTTGCCGCTGACGCTCACCGCCTCGCCGGCCAGCGCACGCAGAACGGGCGGCGGGCTGCGCCCGACGATGTGAAAGCGCAGCGTCGGCCACTGCGCCCGCAGCTGCGGCAGCATGTCCTGCGCAAACCAGGTGACCGCGTCGATGTTGGGCCAGTAGTCCATGGCGCCGGTGAACACCACCGGCAGTTCGTCGGCCGCAAACGGCGATGGCCGTGCCGCATCGGGCGCGAAGTAGTCGGCATCGACGCCGTTGCACACCGACTGCACGTTGGGCGCGCATTCGGGTGCCAGGCTGCAGAACAGCGCGGCCTCCCTCTCGGTGACGAAGAAGGCGCGATCACAGGCTGCCGCCACTTCGCGTTCATAGGCCAGCAGCTGCCGGCCTTCGCGTCGGTACAGCCACGACATCGGCCAGCGATGTCGGTCGGCGTATTGCGTCCACTTGGCCGAATCGACGTCGACGAAGTCCACCAGCAGCGGCAGGCCGAGCCCTTGCGCGTACTGCGCCATCGACGACGAGAACACCACCGCCGCATCGATGCCTTGCTCGCGCACGGTGCGCTGCACCCAGCGGCGCAGCGCGGCGTTGCGGTAGTAGCGCAGCGTCAGCGGCTGGCCTTGCAGCAGCGCGCCGAGGCTGTCGACGCGGGCGCGCAGCGGTCGCAGCGGCGCCAGGTGCAGCCCGGCACAAAGACTGCGCAGCTTGTCGACATGCTGCGCGTCGTCGGGGTCGTCGATGAAGGTGCCGACGAAGACCTGATGCCGCTGCGCCAGGTGCTTCAGCAGGTGGTACGAGCGCACCTTGTCGCCCTTGTTCGGCGGGTACGGCATGCGGTGCACCAGGTACAGCAGCTTGGCCATCGTTCGATCAGCCGAGGTTGCGCACCACGTAGGGCCCGAGCCAGTTGGCCACGCCCAGCGGCAGACGGCGCCAGGTTTCGATCATCAGCTTGAACTTGGCGTTGGCCGGGTTGTTCTGCGGCACCGCGTCGCGCTTGTACAGCTTGTACTCGTAGTGCAGCGGTGTCGGCTCGAAGCCCCAGTTCTTCTTGAACGCATACGGCCCGGTGCCCTGCTTGCTGCGGCCGTAGTCGAAGACCTTGATGCCACGCGCGCAGGCGCGGCGCATCAGCTCCCAGTACTTGAAGTCGTTGGCCGCCAGCTCGCGCGCGGCCAGGTCGTCGCCGGCGTAGTACGGCAGCACCTCGTCGCGGAAGTAGAAGCTCAGCACGCCGGACAGCGGCTTGCCGTCCGGGGCGAGCACGGTGAGCACTTCGCAGTCGTCGCCGAACTCGTCGCGCAGCGCCTGGAAGTAGCGCTTGGGCAGCGCCGGCGTGCCGTGGCGGTGCACGTTGTCGGCATACAGCGCGAAGAAGCGCTCGACGCCGGCATCGACTTCGGCGCGCAACTCGTTCTTGATGCCCTTGCGCACCATCGCGCGCTGCTTGCGCGGGATGGCCAGCATGTTGGCCTCGTCGTCGGCGGCGAGGGTCTTGCGGAAGGTGACGTACAGCTCCTGCCGCGGCCAGTCGGCATGGCAAGGCTGGACATGGCGCAGTTCGAGGTGCGCGACGCCCAGCCGCCGCGCCAGCCGGTCGGCCTCGTGTTCCAGCGCCTCGGCGGCTTGCGGCGACGTGGCGGCGACGCCGCCGTAGACGGCGAACGGCAGGCTGACCAGCGACTTGCCGAACAGCAGGCTGTCCACGTGCGCCAGCGGCAGCACGCCTTCGATGCGGCCATCGCTCTGCGCGAACAGGTAGTAGGTGTCGTGCCTGAAGACGCCGCGCAGGATCTTCTGCCAGCCGGTGCGGTGGAAGAAGCTGGCCTGCGGGCAGCCGAAGACGAAGTCATCCCAGCGCGCAGCGGTGGCTGCGTCGTGCGGATCCAGGCGCTGGACGTCCATTCCGATCGACCCTCAGTGGCCCGGCCGCGCGCTGCGGTTCAGGAACAAGCGGTCCATGCGGCCCCACTTGAAGTCGCCGAGCAGGCTCTGCAGCCGCCGCTCCATGCGATGGATGTTGACGTAGTGGCGGAAGCGCGTCTTGCGGTCGATGCCGTCGATGCGCGGCTGCCCGGTGTCGATCTCCCACGGGTGGAAATAGAACACCGCCGCTTCCTTGTCGCTGGCGTTCACCTGGCGCAGCATCCAGCGCGACAGCGCATACGGCAGCAGCCGGAAATAGCCGCCGCCGCTGGACGGCAGGTTGCGGTTGAACAGGCGCAGCGTGGTGATCGGGATCTCGATCAGGCCGTCGGCGGCCTGGTGCGCGAAGCGCGGCGCGTCGGGCATGCCGTAGTGGTCGTGGCGGATCGGGTAGATGCTCGAGCTGTAGCGATAGCCGGCGCGCGCCAGGCTGTCCAGCGCCCACAGGTTGCCGTGGCCGATCGAGAAGCTCGGCGCGCGATAGCCGGCAACCTCGCTGCCCGTCAGGTCCTCGAGCACGCCCTTGGCGCGCTCGATGTCGGCGCGGAACTCGCCCTTGTTCAGGTCGCTGGCGCGCTCGTGCCCGTAGCCGTGGCTCGCGACCTCGTGGCCCTGGCCGGCGATGCGCCGCACCAGCTGCGGGTAGCGCTCGGCGATCCAGCCCAGCGTGAAGAAGGTGGCCTCGGTGTCGTGCTCGTCGAGCAGCGCCAGGATGCGGTCGACATTGCGCTCGACGCGGCATTCGCGCCGGTCCCAGTCGGCGCGGGCGATGTACGGGGCGAATGCCGAGACCTGGAAGTAGTCCTCGACATCGATCGTCAACGCATTGGTGATCGTCGTGCTGGCCATGGCTCGCTCACCGTCCGCTCGGCGGTCATTGGGCGCTGTCGCTGGCGGTCTTCTTCACCGCATTGACCAGCTTCTTCAGCATGCCCAGCGTCTGCACGTTCATGCGCTCCAGCCGCAGCACGCTGCGCTCCAGGCGCTGCAGCTGGTCCATGTACTGGTCGGCGCCCAGCGCGTCGAGCTGGCGGCCGATGCGCGTGGCCAGCGCCGGGTCCAGGCTGACGCTGGCCAGGTCGATCGCCGCATCGTCGCCGAGCAGCACCACGTTGCCGTTGACGCCTTCGCCGACTTCGTCGGCGGGCATCGCCTTCTTCGGCACCATCGACTCGTTGGCGAACTCGCGCACCACCTCGTCGACGTCGGCCAGCGTCAGCTCGGTGCGTTCGCACAGGAAGCCCAGCAGCAGCAGGCGGTCGCAGATGGCGTTGATGCGCCGCGGGATGCCGTGACTGGCCTTGTAGATCGCGTCGAAGGCTTCGGGCTCGAAGCTCGGCTTGCCGGTGGAGCCCGCGCACTTCAGGCGGTGCTCGATGTACGCGGTGGTTTCCTCCACGTCCAGCGGGCCGATATGGCAGGTGGCCGCCACACGCTGGCGGAACTGCTCCATCTCGGGCCGCTGCAGGATCTCGCGGAACTCCGGCTGGCCGACCAGGAAGGTCTGCAGCAGCGCCTGGTTGCCGTACTGGAAGTTCGACAGCATGCGCAGCTCCTCGACCGCACGCTGCGTCAGGTTCTGCGCCTCGTCGACGATCAGCAGGCAGCGCTTGCCCTGGCTGGTCTGGCTGAGCAGGAAGGCCTCCAGCGTCACCAGCAATTCGGACTTCGGCACGTCCTTGACCTTGAAGCCGAAGGCCGAGCCGACCATGCGCAGCGTGTCCTCGGCATCGAGCTGCGTCGTCACCAGGTTGCCGATGACGACGTCGCTGCCGTGCAGGCCGTCGATCAGCGCGCGCAGCGTCATCGTCTTGCCGGCACCGATCTCGCCGGTGATGACGATGAAGCCTTCGTGCCGCGAGATGCCGTATTCGAGGTACGCCTTGGCGCGGCTGTGCTGCTTGCTGCCGAAGTAGAAGTTCGGGTCGGGGTTGAGCTGGAACGGCTTGCTGCTCAGGCCGTAGAAGGCTTCGTACATGGTTCAGAAGGACATGTTCAGCGTCGCCAGCAGCGCCGCTTCGTCGTAGGTGGTGCTGCCGGTCTGCTTCTGGTAGCGCGCGCTCACAGACAGCGAAACTCGCTCGGCGACCTGGTTCGACCACATGGCCATACCGGTCCACAGCGTCGTCTCCAGGTCGCCGATGCGCTGGCTCGTGCTCTGGCCACTGCCGCTGACGGTCAGCGTCGACCGTGGCGTCAGCCGGTGCGACCAGCTGACGCTGCCGCCGCGCCAGCGGATCGTGTTGCCGCCGGAGAAGGGGTCGTTCGGGTCGAGCGCCGCGGCCTGCACGTTCTCCGACTGCGTCTGGTAGATGTTGACGATCACCGTGCTGCGCTGCCCCAGCCACGAGGCTGACGCTTCCTGCCTGCGCTCCAGCTGCACCTGGTTGGGCAGGAAGCCGGTGTTCAGCGACGCGTTCGGATCGATGCCGTTGGCCCGCAGGAAGGCGTTGACCAGCTGTGCGCGCGCCACCGGGTCGGGCTGAATCGTCGCGAACTGCGCGAACAGCAGGTCGAAGGGCGAGCCGGGGTT
Organism: Rubrivivax sp.; assembly: GCA_035438245.1. Lineage (GTDB taxonomy): Bacteria > Pseudomonadota > Gammaproteobacteria > Burkholderiales > Burkholderiaceae_C > Rubrivivax. The sequence goes on along the minus strand of DAORHX010000003.1, from coordinate 40,811 downwards.
GCCACGGCCGTTGTTGAACTGCCCTGTGGACAAGCCCTGGCGGTTGCTGATGGCCCATACCGTGCGCGGCGTGCGGTAGTCCAGGCTGTACAGGTGCGAGTTGCCGAAGACGCGCTGGTCGTACTCGAGCACGAGGTTGGTGCGCGGGCTCGGCGTCCAGCGCAGGCCGCCGCCCCAGCCGGTGTTGGTTTCGTCGTCGAAGCTGGTGAGGTTGCTGGTCTCGACGTTGCCGCGCAGCGAAACACGCAGCTCGGGCGTGACCGCATAGTTCAGCGACAGCACGTTCAGCTGGTCGAACTCGGTCCGCTGATTGGTGAACCGTGCCTCGCGGTAGGTGAAATCGAGGCCCCAGCTCAGACGCGACCAGCGCGTCGTCGAGTCGAAGCCGACCAGCGCCCCCCAGACCGTCGAGTCGTCGGCCTGCGAGCTACCGCTGTCGGTAAAGCTGTAGAAGGCGCGGCCCACATAGTTGACCTGGCCGGCGATCTGGCCCTGCACATACGGGGCCACGCTGACCGTGCGCACCTCGGTGCGGTTGTCGTTGTTCAGGCTGGAGTCCGGCGACTGCGTCCCGAAAGGCGAGATGTACTGCTGCGAAATGCTGGCGTTGGCATCGATGAACAGCCAGTTATCGATGGCCTCGGCGGTGCCGCTGGCGGCCAGCGAATTGGTGAAGCTGCTCGATTCGCTGTTGCCGGCGTAGAAGTTGCCGGTCAGCGCGTAGTTGACGAAGCCACGCACGCGCCCGCTCTGGCCGCCCATCTGGATGCCCGGGCTGAGGCCGAGGATGAGGTCGGACTGCTTGTCGGTGGCGCTGAGGTTGACGTTGTTGGTCAGCGTGGCGATGGCCGAGAACGTCGGCACGACGTAGAAGCCGCGGCCGCCGCCACCGCCCCCGGTGCCGAGACCGGGCCCGGGCGAGTGCAGGCTGCCGCCCTCGCCGCCATAGCCGAAACCCAAGCCGCTGTTCAGATCCTGCGCCACCGCACCGCCCACCCCCAGCGCGAGCAGGCCGCACAGCGGCCGCAGCACGGCCGAAGCGCGCAGCCGCCCCTGGGTCGACCGGATGCGTCGAGCCGGCGGCCTGCTGATCACGCCGCCTGCTTCTTTCGGCCGTAGCCGTGGCCATAGCCGTAGCCATAGCCGTAGCCATAACTGCCCTTGCCTTCGACGCGCACCTTGTTCAACAGCATCATCTTCACCGGGCACGCTTCGATCGTCGCCAGCGCCTGTTGCACGTCCGCCTGCAGCGTCTTGTCGGCCTGCACCACCATCACCACCTGGCCCATCTGCGTGGCCAGCACGCGCGCCTCGGTCGTCAGGATCAGCGGCGGCGAATCGAAGATGACGATGCGGTCGGGGTAGCGCTTGGAGATGTCGTCGAGCAGCAGGCGCATCGCGTCGCTGGCCAGCAGTTCGGTCGCGCGCGCATGCGGCGTGCCGCTGGGCAGGATGGTCAGCTTGTCGATGTTGGTCTTCATCAGCACGCCGGACATCTCGGCCTTGCCCTCGAGCAGGTCGAGCAGCCCCGGCGCGGCCGGCAGGCCTAGCATGCGCAGCACCGACGGCCGTGCGACATCGGCATCGACCAGCATCACCGTGTGGTCCATCTCGGCGGCGATGCTCATCGCCAGGTTGACCGACGTGAAGCTCTTGCCTTCGCCGGACATCGCGCTGGTCACCATGATCAGGTTGCCGTGCGTCAGCGCCGCCGCGCCGCGGCCCATCGCGTTGCTGATCAGCGGGCGCTTGACGACGCGGAATTCGTCGGCGATGTGCGAGCGCGGCGCGTTCGGCGTGACGATGCCGGTGGCTTCGAGCATCGCCAGATCGAGCTCGACGCGGCGCGACGAGACCACCGGCTCTTCGCGCACCTGGGCGGGTTCGGCCGCGACGACGTCCGGCGCGGGCATCGCCGCTGCCGCGGCGGGCTGCATTGCCGGCGCCGTCGGTTCCGGCACGGCGATGCCGGCGCGGCGCAATTGTTCCAGCCGCTGCGCGGCCTGTTCGATCAGGCTGCTCATAGCGACCCCGCGCGACGCGCGGCCATGATCGACATGGCCACGAAGATGACGATGAAGGTGCCGACCAAGCCGCCGGACCCGATGACGAAGCGCACCAGGCTCGCGCGTTCCTGGCGCAAGTCGGCGGCGCTGCTGACCTTGGACACCATGCCGAGCAGCGGAATGGCGACCTTCTCGCGCAGCTCGGCGGCGCTGTGGAACACCGGCCGCAGCTGGCTGCCGGCGAAGGCGACGAACAACCCGGCGCCCAGCGCCACGGCGAAGGCCAGCGGCAGCAGCAGCAGGCGGTTCGGCGACACCGGCTTCGGCGACACGCGCGGCGGGTCGATGAGGCGGAAGTCGGCCACGCCGGATGCCACTTCCAGGTCGCCGGACATCGCCGCTGCCTCGCGCCGTGCCACCAGGTCCTCGTAGTTCTTCTTGTGGATCGCGTAGTCGCGGTTCAGCTGCGCGGCTTCGCTCTCGATCTGCGGCGAGGTCTTCAGCATCTCGCGCGCGCCTTCGTAGCGCGTCGTGTATTCGGCGACGCGTGCACGCAGCGCCGCCACCTGCACTTCGGACGTGGCCAGCAAGCGGCTCATTTCCTGGTAAGCGAGGTTGCCGGAGCCACCCAGCGCGCCACCCGGAGCCGCCATGGCCGCCTTGCGCAGCTCCTGCACTTCCTTCTTCTTCTGCTCTTCCAGGTCGTTGATCAGCTTGCGCGTGGTCACGACATCGGGGTGGGCATCGGTGAAGCGCTGCAGCAGCGCATCGAGGTTCTTCTTCTGCACGTCGAGCCGGCCGTCGATCTCGGGCGTGGCGATGCCGATGGCCGATTCCTGCAGCAGGCTCTGCGTCGCCAGGTTCGTGCCCTGCGACTTCTCGGCGTTGAGCTGCTGCTTGGCCGAATCGCGCGCCTGTTCGGCCTCGCGCAGCGCCAGGCGCGCCTGGTTCAGCTGCTCGCCGAGCTCGCCGAGGCGCGACGCCGAATCCTTGCCGTCGGCGGTGTGCAGCTGGATGTTGCGCAGGCGGAACTCCTTCACCCGCGCCTCGGCCTCTTCGAGCTTGGCCTCGTAGCTCTTGATCTGCTCGTCGAGGAAGACCTTCGCGGTCTCGGTGTCCTTGCGCGTCGCGCCGAGGCTGGATTCGACGAAGATCGACACCAGCGACTGGATCACCTTCTGCGCCTTGGCCGGCTCGGCATTGCGGTACGACAGCGAATACAGGTTGTCGCGGCCGACGTTCTTGATCTCGACGTCGCCCATCAGGCCGGTGATCAGCGCCTCCTGCTGCGCCTTCGACTCGCTTTTCAGGTCGAGATCAGCCATGCGCACCAGCTTTTCCATGTTCGGCCGGCTGATCAGCGTGCGGCTGAGCATCGCCACCTGCTGGTCGACGTTGGGCTGCACCGCCAGGCCGGACATCAGCGGCTTCAGGATCGACTGCGTGTCGACGTAGATGCGCGCGCTGGCCTCGTACTTGTCGGGCACCTTGAAGACGATGATCCCGCCGATCAGCGCCACCAGCCAGGCGACTGCCAGCGATGGCCAGCGAAAGCGCCACATGCCCTTGGCAATGGTGACGATCTGGGCAATCAGTTGTTCCATGGGGTCGAATCCGGGCTCGGCAGGTCGGTGGCCGGCACTGCCTTAGAAGAAGCTCTGCGGAATGATCAGGATGTCGCCGGGCTTCATCTGCACGTTGGCAGACACGTCGCCGCGGCGGATCAGGTCACGCAGTCGCACCGAGTACTGCTTGCCGTCGGCGGCGCGCAGGATCGTCGCGCCGTTGCCGTCCGCAAAGTCGGTCAGCCCGCCGACGGCGATCATCACGTCGAGCAGTGTCATGTATTGCTTGAACGGCAGGGCCTGCGGCTTGGCGGCTTCGCCGACGACGCGGATCTGCTGGTCGTAGGGGCCGACGAAACCGGTGACGATGACGGTGACCACCGGGTCGCGCACGTACTTGGCGAGCTGCTTTTCGATCTCGCGCGAGACCTCGACCGAGCTCTTGCCTTGGGCCACCAGCTCGTCGATCAGCGGCGTCGAGAACTTGCCGTCCGGCCGGATCGGCACCGACATCGACAGTTCCGGGTTGCGCCAGACGATGATGTTGATGTTGTCGCCGGGGCCGATGATGTAGTTGTAGTCCTGCGTCGAGGCCGACGCCGGCGCCGGCGGGAAGTTGTCGGTCGTCGAGCACGCGGCCAGCAACCCGAGGCCGAGGCAGGCCACCAGCCACCGCCACGAGCGCGCCCACAGCCGGTTGGTCTTCATGTTGGGGATCCCTTCGTCAATGTGGTCTGCGGCGCCAGCGCTGGTGAGACTCGAGCGCATGTCAGGCTGCTTGGTGGGCGGCAATGATGGCATACCCTCGTAACGCGCCGCAACGCACGGACAAGGGGGGCAACAAGGGGGCCAGAGCATTAGCGAAATACTGCACGGCGATAGTGCCGCCAGCGCCGCGATGCCCCGCCAGGCCCGGGGCGCCGTGCCTTCGCCGCCGACGCCACGCGCGGCCAGGACGATCTACAGGTACAGGCGCAGGATCAGCTGCACCGTCTGCTGCTGCGGCACCGCGTAGTACACCGTGCCCGGCGAGCCGGCGAACTGCTGCCACTGCAACGCCAGCTCGGCCCGCTCCCAGGCATAGCGGCCCTCCAGCCACAGCACGCGGCTGGCGGTCTGCATGTCCTGGCGCAGGAAACCCGACAGCTCGAGCCGCTGCACGAGCACGTCCTTCCAGTTCGCGTACAGGAACCACTGGCTGCGCGTGGGCAGGTCCTGCAAGGCCTGCGACGTCGACAGCACCTGCTGCTGCACCGGCAGCGGCATCAGGGACCAGCGGTCACCGCTCGGCGCGGCGCTGTTGTATTCGGCTTCCGCGGTCAGGCTCAGGTTGAACGGCGTGGTGTAGGTCAACCCGACGGCGGCGCGCTGCTGGTCCTCGTTGGCGACGGGCTGCTGCAGCGCTTGCGCCACCAGCGGCTGGCCCCTGCCGGCGGTGTATTCGCCGAAAACGACCACTGCGTCGCCGAGCAAACCGGACAGGTTGACGCCCAGCTGGGCCGGGTCGTCGTTGCCGCCGAACGCCAGCAGCTGCGGCGTGAACCTGTCGCTGAGCTTCCAGCTGCCCGCCACGACGAAGCGGTTGCTGGGGTTGGTGGCCCCGGCGTTGAGCGACCAGGTCGACGTGGAAGGCTCGGGCGAGTTCGACAACTTCGGCGAGTAGGCGGCGGTCAGCGACGCGCCGCTCCAAAGCTGCTGGGCCTGCAACACCACCGTGCCCTGGCGGTTCTCGCGCAGCACGGCGGGGTCCGGGTCGACGATCGAGCGCAAGGCGTTGGCCTTGAACCAGTCGGTCGGGTTGAAGCCCATCGCCGCGCCGTTGCGCACATTGACGCGGCCGAGGTCGAACATCTGGTCTTCGCTGCGCGACCAGCTCAGGTACGCCTCGCGCAGTGTGTTGACGCTGTCGCCGGGCGGGATGCCATTGCTGTCGACGCCGTCGTAGCGGTCGGAGAACACCAGGCGCAGCTGCGGCGCGATGTGGTCGTCGTAGCGGAAGTCGAGCGAGCCGCGATAGATGCCGAAGTCCGAGCCCGTGCCGCGCAGCTTGCCGCGGCCGACCGCGCCTTCGACGAACAGGCGCCAGGGCCGCGCCGCTGGCGCGTCGGCCGCATCCGGCGCCTTGTCGGCCAGCGACAGCGCGTCCAGGTCGTCTGGGGGCGTGACCGGCTTGTCGTCAGCCGCCTGGGCGGGCAAGCCGCTTCCAAGCGCCAGCACAAGCGCCAGCGCCATCGTGTTCAGTTGCATGTTCAGCCTGGTTTGAAACGCGGCAGGTAGTCGCGCTGCAGCCACGCGTCGGGCACGTCGCGCCAGGCGTAGTCGCTGTAGCGCAGCACCGTGACCCACGACGGATCGAGCCCGTCGATGATGACCACCTCGGTCGGCCGCTCGCGGCCCAGCTGAGGCTGGTACTTGCGGTAGTAGGCGGTCTTCAGCAGGTGGCCGCTTTCGGAGAAGAAGCGCGCCTTGATCGGCCGCGACGAGGCGGCGTCGACCCACATCTCGACGCGGTGGTAGGTGACGTCGGGCGAGACGGCAGACAGGCCCAGCTTGTAGGCGCGGCGGGTCTGCTTCTCGCCGTCGGCCGTGTCCTCTTCGGCCAGCAGTTCGGCCTTGTAGTCCTTGGCCAGGTTGACCGTGACCACGTCGCCGTTCGACGCCTGGCCGAGCAGACGCTGCTGCGGCGACAGGCGGATGCTGGCCTGGCTGGACGGGTCATAGAACCACAGGTCGTTGCCGTTCTTCAGCATCAGCTTGTTGGCGTCGCGGTCGGGGGCGACGAAGCGCAGCAGAGTCCGGTACTGGCCGCTCTTTTCGTCGGCCTTCGAGTACACCGTCAGCGTGTTGGCGTCGGTCTGCTTGGCGTTGCGGTACTCCAGTAGATTGACCGTGACCGAGAAGGGCTTGGGTGGGTTGCGCACGTCGTCGCTGGCCGCCAGAACGGCCTGGGCATCCGCCGCCGCCTGGGCCAAGCCCGCCGTAGCAAGCCACGCCGCAAGCATCATCGCGCAGCCGACGAAGCGTCTGATGTCCCCAAATCTAGGCATGGCGCAGCGCCTCCACGATGTTCATCCTCGCCGCGCGCGCCGCAGGCAAGATGGCCGACAAGGCCGCAACGACGATGAGCCCGATTGCGCTGATCAGGATCATGGCGTTCTCGCCGACGACGCGCACCGCCAGCGGCACCGCCTCGATACGCCCGGGCGGAACCCAGGTGAAACCGAGCAGATTGATCACGCCAGCCAATACCACAGCCGCGACGGCGCCGAGCACGGCACCGAAACATCCCAGCATCACACCCTCGCTGAGAAAGATCGTGCGGATGCCGGCGCGGCGCAAGCCGATGGCGCGCAGCGTGCCGATCTCGGCCGTGCGCTCGACCACTGCCATGCTCATCGTGTTGCTCACCGTGAACAGCACGATCGCACCGATCAACACCGAAATGAAGCCGAAGATCGCGGCGAACATCGCCAGCGTCTGACCATAGAACGGGTTCAACGTCTCGAAGTCGACGATACCGAGCGGCTCGCCCTTGAACGTGGTGGCAAGCAACACGTCCAGCCGCTTGCGGGCCGTCGGCATGTCGGCCGTCTGGTGCAACTGCAAAGCGATCGCCGTCACCTGAGCCGGTGCGGCACCGAAGACGAGCTTCTGCGCCGCAGCCAGATGGAGCCCGACGTAGACGTCGTCGAGCTCCTTGATGCCCTGGTACTCGGCCCGAAGTACGTTGAGCGCCGCCACGTTGGGTGCGCCGTGCGCATTGGCCGCGAGGATCTCGATGCGCGGCTGAGACGATGTCGCTGCGGACGCCGCCGGCGCAGCCGGTTCGGCAAGCGCCGCGATATCGGCCGGCAGGCCGGCGCCCTGCAGCTCGGACGGGGCTGGCGCCGCCGCAACACAATCGGCCACCTTCAAGGCCTCGCACAACTGCAGTACGCGCGCAACGCCAGTGCCGATCACCGCGGCATCCGGCGTGCTGCCCGACAACGGCAGCCGGCGCGCGAGCATGCGCAAGCCGTAGCCGTTCCATTCACGCAGGCGGCTCTGGTCCTCAGGCACGACGCCGGTCACGTAGACCGTGCGCGACACACTGGCCGATGAGTTGCCGGCGATGGCGCCGAACTGCAGCATGGGCGTGGCCACAGCCAGCATGGGGGCGAGCACCGGGTCGGCCTTCAGCGCCTCCAGCACGCGCTCGTAGCGGCTGATGCCGTATGCGGCCGGGTTGCCACTGCCGAAGTGGAAGTAGTCCTTGTGCTGGATCTGCAGGTGCCCCGTCAGCCGCACGAAGTCCGATTGCAGCGCGTAGTTGATGTCGCGGATGTATCCCCCGAAAAGCAGCACCGCCACCAGGCCGAGCACCATCGCAATCAACGTCATCAGCGACCGCCTGCGGTTGCGCAACAGGTTGCGCCAGGCCAGCGACAAGGTGCTCAAGGTGTCGTCTCGCCCATCGTCCGGCTGCGCGCAACCGACGTGATGCGGCCGTCGTGGATGTGCACCGCGTCGTCGGCCGCTTCCAGCACCTTGGGGTCGTGCGAGGAGAAGACGAACGACACGTGCTGCTCCTGCTGCATGCGGCGCATCAGCTCGATGATCTCGGTGCCGGTCTTGCTGTCGAGGTTGGCCGTCGGCTCGTCGGCCAGCACCAGATGGGGCTTGCGCGCCAGGGCCCGCGCGATGGCAACCCGCTGCCGCTGCCCGCCCGAGAGTTGCCCTGGCAGCTTGCGGCCATGGGCGCCCAGGCCCACCGACTCGAGCAACTGCAGCACGCGTTCACGCCGCATGCTCGGGTCCATGCCGGCCAGCACCAGCGGATACTCGACGTTCTCAAAAGCGGTGAGCACCGCAATCAGGTTGAAGGTCTGAAACACGAAACCCAGTTGGCGAGCACGGAAATCGGACAACTCGTCGTCATTCAAGGTGTGCACAGGCTTGCCGGCGACCATGATCGAACCCTTGTCGGGCCGGTCGATGCAGCCCACCAGGTTGAGCAGCGTCGTCTTGCCGCTGCCCGAAGGCCCCGAGATCACGGTGAAGCGATTCGGCAGAATGACTAGGTCGATATCCAGCAGCGCCGGCACGTCGACCGCGTCGAGCCTGTAGGTCTTCGACACGCCCTTCAGCACGACCGGGTGCACCCAGGAGCGTTCGCGCGAAGCAGCGCCGAGCGTGGTCATGGCAGCGCCGCCCCGCCGCGTGGCAGCAGCCGTCACGCGCGGCAACCCCCGCTTGGCCGCGACAACGCCCGCAGCGTGAGGAATCGTGCGCTAGCATCTGCTGCAGGTCGGCGCATTCGCATGTCGGCGATGCTAACTGCTTCGAATTGGCGCGAGACATACAGTTGCGGCTGCGGCACCCGTCACTTCAAGCGCTTGTCGCCGGGTGGCACCTCTACATTTGGCGGCGCCTAAGCGCTCGCGGATCCGTAACATGAGTGACGCCTTTTCCTACAGCGCTGCCTTCGCCCGCAATATCGGCTGGGTGACGCAGCAAGAACAGCAGATCTTGCGCGGCAAGCGCATCGCCATTGCCGGCATGGGCGGCGTCGGCGGCGTGCACCTGCTGACGCTGGCGCGCCTGGGTATCGGTGCCTTCCACATCGCCGATTTCGACCGCTTCGATATCGCCAACTTCAATCGCCAAGTGGGTGCGACGGTGTCGAGCATCGGAAGGCCCAAGGCCGATGTGTTGGCGGCCATGGCCAGAGATATCAACCCCGAGCTGAAGCTCGAGATCTTCCCGGAAGGGGTGGGCTCATCGAATCTGCCGCAGTTTCTCGAAGGCGTCGATGTCTACATCGACGGCTTGGATTTCTTCGCCTTCAACGCACGCGAGATCACTTTTGCCGCGTGTGCCGCAGCAGGCATACCTGCCGTGACTGTGGCGCCACTGGGCATTGGCAGCGCCTTGCTCACCTTTCTTCCGGGCAAGATGAGCTTCGAGGAGTATTTTCTGTGGCGTGGCCGCACCGACGACGAAAAGGCCTTGCGCTTCCTGGTGGGTCTGGCGCCGGCCGGACTGCATCGCCGCTATCTGGTCGACCCCTCGGCAGTGAATCTCGCCGAACGGCGCGGGCCGTCGACCATCATGGCCTGCCAGATCTGCGCTGGCATTGCCGCCGCTGAGACGTTGAAGATCCTGCTCGGGCGCGGCAAAGTGCTCGCGGCTCCCCACGGACTGCAATTCGATGCCTATCGCAACAAGCTGGTGCGCACGTGGCGCCCTGGTGGAAACAACCACCCGCTGCAGAAGTTGGCCCTGAAGATCGGGCTTCGACAGATCTCGCAGATGCGGGCGAGTGGCTGAGCGCATGCACGGCCAGGCCAACCGGGAGCAGTTGCTGCAGATTGCGCAAAGCGGCGTGCTGGCGCCGTCGGCCGACAACCGCCACGTCTTCCAGATTGAGCTGGCAGACGCCGCGATCGGGCTGTGGCCGACGCGCGAGTTCCGCACTTGCTCGGATCTGTTGCGGCGTGTGCTGGGGCTGGTATCGCTGGGCGCGGTGGCAGAGAACATGCAGCTGCGCGCGCGAGAACTCGGCTTCGAGGCAAACCGTCAATGGACCCTTGGGGCCGCGGATGGGCCGCTGCTGCAGTTGACCCTGCACCCATCCGATGCACCGGCCGACCCGCTGGCGCAAGCCATTCCGGCACGTCACACGAACCGGCGGATGTACCACGGTCCAGCCCTCGGTACGGCCGAGAAGGACCTGTTGACGTCGGCCACCTCGGCCGCACAAGGCATCCGCGTGGAGTGGCTGGAGGGCAAGGCCCGGCGCCGCGCCCTGCATTTGATCTGGCTTGCCGAAAGTGAGCGCTTCCGGCGTCGGCATCTCCATCAAGACCTCTATGCATCCATTCGCTTCGATCTGGGCTGGAATGAAAGCGCCGAAGTCTCGATTCCACCCGGCGCCTTGGAGGTCGAGCCACCCATGAGGCCCGCATTCAAGGCCTTTCGGCACTGGTCGCTGATGCGACCGCTGGCGCTGCTCGGCCTGCACCGAGTGCTAGGGCTTCGTGCCGGGTTGCTGCCCTGCTGGCAGGCGCCCGCATTGGGCGTGCTAACCACAGAACTGCCGCTGGAAGAAGGTGCCATAGCGGTGGGCGCAGCTTTCGAAAGGCTCTGGTTGCGCGCCACACTGATGGGGCTGGCGTTGCAACCCATGGCTGCATCGGCTGTGATGGGCTATCAGTCGCCCGGTGTGGTCGACGGCGCCTCGACGCAACTTCGCTCAAGACTTACCGAAGGATGGCGCTCGATCCTTCCTGCCACGGCTCCGCTCATGATCTTTCGCCTTGGAAGGGCGCAGCCGCCATCGATCGTCAGCCACCGACCACCGCTGGAAACCTTCATAACCACGGCGCAGCGCCTCGACGGCCAGCGCACCGAAGTCAACAACTGCGCCCGGTGAAGGCGGCGCCTCCATCGGCACATCCAGAAGCCGCTTCGGCCATCGGCAGTCCGATGTCGAAATACTTTACACACGCGGCTCGATTCGGCAACCGAGGTTGCGTCGCACCGTTGGTCGCACAAACTTCTTCCTTTCCAATCAAGAGCTTGCACAACTCGCTGCCGAAGTGGCACGCACCATGCTTACCCGTTCGCCGTGCACTGTCCGGCAGGTGCTGAAGACAACGGGGCAGTGCTCTTGGGATCCACTCCACAGCGAAAGGAACGACCTTCATGAAACTCAAGAAACTCGCAGCGGCGCTCGGGGTGGCTCTGCCGCTAAGCTTTGCCGCGTTGACTGCACATGCCGCATCCACCGTAATGTCCTTCGAGGACGACAACGTGGACTTCTTGATTACCATCCAGCGTGATGCAAATGGGGTTATCACCGGCTGGACTCCCAAGTTGAGTGGCAATTTCGCCCAAGGCGATGTGATGCTCAGTGTGTTCGAGATTGGGGCGCACAGAATTGGCAATGACGTTATCGTTCCAGGTGGCAATCGTGAACTTACCGGCATTGCGGCAGTAGAAATAGATTCGGTTGGCGCTCCCGGCATTGGTTCGGTGATTAATTTTAAGGCAGCTACAGATGTTCTGAGCTTCTTCCTTGGTGTTAACCCAAACATTCTTGGTAGCTCGGCCGTAGCAATGTACATGGGCAGCACCATCCCCTTTGACCTGGATCTCAATTTCTCCAGCAGCCCAGCAACCAACTGCTTCGGACTTACAGATTGCATCTCCAAAGCAACTGATGGCACTTTGTACCAGGTTGACGGATTTGCTGGCGATCCGGACGAATACTGGCAAGCCGTTGTCACCAATGCAGGCGGGAGCGACCCAAGTCTCGTTGCTGGAATCTCAGGCGCAACGGGTGTGGCGAACTTCAATGCTGCCCTCACCAATACCTTCAACGCGGCTGGCCCTGTGGTGGGTCAGAACATATTCACCGGCGCCGAGTGCAACAATGCAGTCGATCCCAACTGTATCGTTGGTCTGACCGTCACCGGCCCGCTCACGGGCGGCTTGGGTATCAATAGCGACAGTCGTGACGATGGCGCCTTTGCACGCAGCGACTTCGACGGGGCCAAGCGTCTGCTGGTTCCGGAGCCGGGTACGTTGGCGCTCGCGGGCCTCAGCCTGCTCGGTTTGGCGGGTATTCGCCGCCGTCTGAAGAAGTAGTACTGAACGGGCGGCACCGCCGCAGCCAGTTTGAATCTCAGGCCCCGCTGCGCGGGGCCTTTTTGCTTGGGCGCTGCCCGCGGAGTTGCGATAGGAGTGCCGGAGTTCGTGTCGAACGAGGAACACCAGGCGCACCTCAAGGCTGCGTCGCGAATGCCGGGGCAGCTTCGCAGTGGCCGGCGGCTTCTCGGCTCCCGTAGGCAGCATGCGCCTTGAAGGCCCTGCCTACGGCTTCATCGATGACGTCGTACATCGGCCGGATCATCGGCCGCAGACCGCTCACCACCTTGCTTGAACTCAACAACGACGGCACCCGGACACCACGGTGCTCGATCGCACCGCCGACAGTTCGAATGTCGAAGCCGATGCGGCTGAAGTGGCTTGCCAGCCTCGGTTCGGTCAGCACGAATACGTGCTCAATGTCGAAGCGGCGCGCAATGGCCGCAGCGCCCAGGTAGAGGCTCACCGGCACGAACGGGAAGCGAGCTTGCGGCCCGGGGCCTCCGAAGTCATCGTCGCTCATGGGCACGGCCGCCGCCTCTTCGCCGCGGCGCTGGCGGAAGCTGTTCAGGACTGCCAGCCGCGAAACTTCCCCGATGGTGTGGCGCGGCAGTTTGGCCGGGTCTGCAATGCTGCGATCGAGCACCTCACCGCAGCTTTGCTCGAAGGGCAGCGGATGCTCGGGCGCCTCCGGCCGCGCGAGGATCAGCCGCGTACAACCGACCGGCTCGCCCGTGGCGCGCCTGCGCAGCAGGCAGTGCAGCGAATGGCGGTCGAACTCGTCGCTCTCCAGGCCGTCCTCACGCACGGGCTCCCAGCCCAGGTCGCGGCAGTAGACGTCGTGACGGATGCGATAGACCTGCTCGCGAGCGGCATCGCCCAGCGCCGGGACGAGCTCGAACATCTGCTGGAAGGTCTCGCCCAGGTTCCTGCACTTCAAAGTTGATTCCATTGGTTTCCCCTTGAATCGGCGGCGGCAATGCGCTGCACGATGCTGCCGCGCCCGCCCTGCGGCCGCCACCGGGAGCCCGGCGCGGCCTTCGGCTTGATGCATGGGTATCGGCAGCCCGGCCGCGCCTGCCAGCTGCTGGCGAGAGTTGTAACTGCGGGTTCCCGGTGTAAAGTCACGCCGGCCGCCGCCGCCGGGTATGGAAGTGAAGAGGGTCCGGGCTTCGGCCGTGTCAGGCGGCCGCTCTGTGCGCCGCGCAGGGGGTCCGCCGCTGGCTGTCGTTCAGCCCCACTGCCGGCCGCGACGCGATTCAATCCGTTACAGGCTGCAGTGCCATTGCAATGCACATTCCGCGCTGGCTTTGGAGTGCGCCCAGGAGGCAGGTTTGGACGAGAACATTGATGGCCGTGCGTTGAGTGCCGAGCACCCATTTCGATCGATGCTGGCCGGGCCCCCGAAACCGGTGGGCCTGCCTGGCGAGTCGGAGCGCAAGCGCCTGTTCAATATCCGGGCGGCGCAGACGCAGCGCGAGCGCCGCTCGGCCAGCAGCCTGTTGAGTCGAATGTACGCGACACGGGGCTACGAGAGCGAACATCTGGCCGACGAGGAGCCCGATCACGCCAAGACCTTCCTTGCCAGCGACCACGACTCGGCCATCGGCACGCTGACCATCGCCCTGGATACGGCCTCGGGGCTCAAGCTGGACGCCCTCTTCCCCGACGAGGTCGGCCGTTTCCGCGAAGCCGGGCACCGGATCTGCGAATTCACCAAGTTGGCGATGGACCGCCGCGCCCGCTCACCGCGCTTGCTCGCCTCGCTGTTCCATGTGGCGTACATCTACGCGCACCGCGTCAAGCAGCTGACGCACCTACTGATCGAGGTCAACCCGCGCCATGTGCGCTACTACGAGACGATGCTGGGCTTCAACGTGATCGCCGCGGCGCGGCACAACCCGAAGGTCAACGCGCCGGCGGTGCTGCTGGCGCTGGACCTGGGCCATGCCGAGCAGCAGATCCGCCGCTTCGGCGGCAGGCCCGAGCTGAGCGCGGTCGAGCGCTCGGCGTACCCGCACTTCTTTTCGGCCAAGGACGAAGCCGGCATCATCGGCCGGCTGCTCGGCAGCGAAGAGCACATCGCGCACGTGTTCGAGCTGGACGCCGCGCGCTCAGCGCTGGCCAGCGCCGCCGCCGCACCGCTGCACTGACGGGATTCGCGCCTGGGCGCCGCCGCCGCCGGATGGTGGCGGCTGGTTCTACAGGCTCTTCAGCATGGTGGCGACTTCGGCCTGCGCCGGGAACTTCTCCCCGAGCTTTACCAGCGTGTCTAGTTCGGTCTTGGCCCGGGCGTTGTCGCCGGCCTTGACGTAGATCTTCGCCAGGTTCAGCCGCAGCCCGGCGCTGGCCGGCTGCAGCTCGAGCGCCTTGAGCTGCAGATCGATGGCCCGGGCGTACTCCTTGTTCTCGGCCAGCAGCATGGCCAGGGTATCCATGAAGGCCGGCTGGTTTGGGGCCGCCTGGTTGGCCTTCTCGGCGTAGGCCACGGCGCCTTCTTTCTTCAGCTGGCCCAGGGTCCATGCCAGGTTGTTCAGTGCCATGGCGCTGTCGGGCTGAAGCTCCAGGACTGCGCGGTAGGCCTTCTCGGCAGCCGCGTAGTCCTTGCGCGCCAGCGCAAGCTCGCCCAGGTGCAGCGCGAAGGCCTGGTCCTTGGGGTTCTCCTTGCGCCATGCGGCCTGGAAACGTTCGGCATCGGCCGTCTTGCCTGAGGTGACCAGCACGGCGCTCAGCTTGATCGCCAGTTCCGAGCTTGGTACCCGCTGCAAACCCGACCGATAAGCGGCCACTGCAGCGTCCCAGTTCTTCTGCGCGGTTCCGATATCACCTTCCATGACGTAGCCCACCAGCTCCTTCGGCCGTTGCTCCTGCACGGTGCGCGCCACCTTCAGCGCCTCGCCGTAGCGCTTGCCTTCTAGCGCCAGTAGCACCAGCCCACGTTGGGCTTCGAGCATGTCCGGCTTGATCTCCAGCGCCTTGCGCAGGCTCTGCTCCGCCGCCTTCAGATCCTTGTTTGCCACCTGCGCCTCGGCCAGACGAACGTGCGGCACCGGCGACAACGGCTGCATCGCCACCAGCTTGCCGTAGGTGACGATGGCCTGGTTGACGTCCCCCGACACCTGCTGCACGCGGCCCAGCGCGCCCAGCAGCTCGGCGCTGTTCGGCAGCGCCGTCACGGCGTTCTGCGCCACGCTCAGCGCCTGCTTGTTGTCCTTGCTGCGCAGCAGCAGGTCGATCAGCAACAGGCGCGGCGCCACGTCGGTGGGGTTGGCATCCACCGCCTTGGTCAGCAGTGCCGCGACCTCGTCCTTGCCGGCGCCGTTCACCGCTGCCAGCTGGGCCAGCGCCAGCAGCGCCGGGCCGTTCTTCGGGTTCTTCGCCAGCAGCGACTCGAAGCGCTTCTTCGCGTCGTCGGGCTTCTTGTCGGCGATGTCCATGGCCGCCAGGCTGGCCGCGGCGGCGAAGAAGTTCGGGTCGATCTCCAACGCCCGCTCGAAGCTCTTGCGCGCCGCCGCGTTGTCCTTCTGCACCAGCTGGATGCGGCCGCGCAGGTTGGCGGCAATCGGCTTGTCGGGCTGCTTGGCCTCGAGCTTGGCGATGGTCGCCAGCGCCTTGTCGAACTCCTTGCGCCGCACGTGTACGCTGATCAGCGCCAGGTCGGCAGTGGTGCCGGCGTCTGTCGCAGCGATGTCCTGCAACTCGTCCAGCGCGCTGGCGGTCTGGCCGCCGGCCAGGTGGGTGATGGCCACCGCGGTGCGCTTGCGGGCGTTGTCGGGGTCGAGCTTCAGCGCCTTGGCGAAGTATTCCTCGGCCTTCTTCGCATCGCCGCTTTGCAGGTAGACCTCGCCAGCCAACGAGTACAGCGCCGGCTCGATGCTGCCGTCCTTGCCCATGGCGGCATTCAGCGCCGCCAGCGCCTTGGCCGACTGGCCCGAGCGCAGATAGGTGGCGATCAACAACCGTCGCGCCGGTGCCAGCTGCGGCGCCAGCTGTGTCGCCTTGGCAAGCAGGACCTCGGCCTGCGCCGTGGCGCCCCTCTGCAGTTCCACCGCGCCGGCCAGCTGCAGCACCTGCGCATTGTTCGGTGCCTGCTGCAGCAGCTGCAGCGACAGCTCATGCGCCAGCTTGAGATCCTTCTTCTGATAGGCCAGCTGCGCTTCGAAGAACTTGGTCTGCGGGCTGTTGGCGGCAAAGCTCTTCAGCTGCTCGAGCTGCTTGGCCGCCTCGTCCACTTTGCCCTGCTGCATCAGCAGGCTCAGGATGGCGACATGCGCCGGGCCGTACTTGGCGTCGACCTCGAGGGCCTTGCGGTAGGCGGCCAACGCCTCGTCGGGCTGGTTCTTCGTGTACAGCAGCAGGTCGCCCTTCAGCTTCCAGGCTTCGGTGTTGGCTGGCTCGCGCGCGACCACGTCGTCGACCACCGCCAGCGCGCCGTCGAAGTCGCGTGCCGCCGCCTTCTGCCGCGCGCTGACCAGCAGCGCCGGCGCGTACTTGGCATCGGCGGCCAGCGCGGCGTCCAGTGCTGCCTGCGCCTGCTCGCGCTTGCCCAGCGCCGCATGGGCGGCCGCCAGCGTGGTCTGCAGGCTGGCCTCGGCGCTCGGCTTGGCGAGCTTCGTGGCGCCGAATTCGTCCACCAGCTTCTTCGCCTGACCCAGCATCAGCATGCTGCGCGCCAGGTCCGGCACGACCGCGTCCTCGGCGTACCTGGCGGCCAGAGCCTTGCGCAGTTCCACCTCGGCAGCAGCGACGTTGCCTTCGGCCAGCAAGGTGGAGCCCAACAGGTAACGCGCCTCGCCCAGCTCGGGGTTGTGCTGCAGCGCGTTCTTGATTTCGATGACGGCCGCCTTGCTGTCCTTCTTCTGCAGGTACTCCTTTGCAGCAGCGATGCGCTTCTCGGGGCTGTCATCGGCGCAGCCGACCAGCGCCAACGCGGCCAGCACGATGGGCAATGCGATGAGGGGCTTGGACTTCATGGCGTGTTCACTTCAAGCTAAGTCGATGCATCAGGTCGTACAGCGTCGGCCGGCTGATGCCCAGCAGTTCGGCCGCCTTGGCGATGTTGCCGTTGGCGCGCCCCAGGGCGGCGACGATGGTGCGCTTCTCGGCGGCGTCGCGCGCGGCGCGCAGGTCGAATTCGTTGCCGTTCGCGTCTTCGGTCACGGCTTTCAGGCCCAGGTCCTCGCTACCGATCTGGTTGCCGTCGGACATGATCGACGCCCGCTTGATGCAGCTGGACAGCTCGCGCACGTTGCCGGGCCAGGCATGCGCCTCGATCGCGCGCACCGCGTCCTCCGACAGCGCCAGCGACCGGTTCTGCTCCTGCGCGAAGCGGCGCGCAAAGGCATGCGCCAGCAGCGCCGCATCGCCGATGCGCTCGCGCAGCGGCGGTATGTTCACGACGATCTCGGCCAGCCGGTAGTACAGGTCCTCGCGGAAGCGGCCTTCCTTGACCAGCGCGCCCAGGTCCTGGTGCGTGGCGCAGACGATGCGCACGTCCACCGGGATCTCCTGCCGGCCGCCGACACGCTCGATCGCGCGCTCCTGCAGGAAGCGCAGCAGCTTGGCCTGCAGCGGCAGCGGCAGGTCGCCGATCTCGTCGAGCATCAGCGTGCCCTTGTTCGCCGTCTCGATGCGCCCCACCGTCGTCTTCGCCGCGCCGGTGAAGGCGCCCTTCTCGTAGCCGAACAGCTCGCTTTCGAGCAGGTTCTCGGGAATCGCCGCGCAGTTGATGGCGACGAAGCGGCCGGCACGCCGCGGCGACGCCTGGTGCAGCCCCTGCGCCAGCACTTCCTTGCCGGTGCCGCTTTCGCCGAGCAGCATCACCGTCGCGGTGCTGCCGGCGACGCGCTCGATCATGCGGCAGATGCGCAGCATTTCCGGGTCGCGCGTGATCAGCCCGGACAAGGCGTCGGGCTGGTGCAGTTCACGCAGGCGGCGGTTCTCCTTCTGCAGCTCGAACAGCCGGAACGCACGCTCCACCGTCAGGCTCAGCAGCTCGGGCTCGAAGGGCTTGGCGAAAAAGTCGTAGGCGCCCATCGCCACTGCGCGCAGCGCGTTCTTCTGGTCGTTCTGCCCGGTCAGCACGATGACCTTGGTGTCCGGGTCGACGGCCAGCAGCTGCTCGAGCAGCTTGAAGCCCTCGGACACCGAATCGGCATCCGGCGGCAGCCCCAGGTCCATCGTCACCACCGCCGGGTTGTAGCGACGCATCTGCACCAGCGCCGATTCGCGGTCGTGCGCGGTCACCGACTCGAAACGGTCCATCGACCACTTGATCTGCTTCTGCAGCGCGAGGTCGTCCTCGACGATCAGCAGCGAACGCGCGTTGTCGGGCGTCGCCGCCATCATCCGGCCTTCAGCAGTTGCAGGTCGGAATCGTTCTGCGCCTCGAACAGCGGCAGCAGCAGCGTGACCTCGGTGCCCTTGTCGGGCTCGCTCCTGACGTCGATGCTGCCGCCGAGCTCGCGCACGTACTGGAAGCTCTCGTAGGCGCCGATGCCCATGCCGGCGCTCTTGGTGGTCTGGAAGGGCTTGAACAGCCGGTCGCGGATGAACTCGGCCGACATGCCATGCCCGGTGTCGCCGACCTCGATGCGCGCCTGGCCGCCGAAGCGGCCCACCTTCAGCCACACGCGGCCGTCGGCATCGGTGGCGTCCAGCGCGTTCTGCACGACATGGCCGATGACCCGCTCGAGCCGCTCTTCGTGGCCGCGCGCGAACACCCGCTCGGCCACCGCCAGCTCCAGCTTGCGGCCGCGATGCGAGGCGGCGGATTCGATGCGCTGCACGACGCGGCCCAGGTCCACGCCGAACGCGGTGCCCGGCGGCGTGGCGCCTTCGCGCAGTTGAAGCATGAGCTGACGCATCTTTTCCAGGGAGTTCTCGATTGTCATCAGCATGTCCTGCTGGAATTCGGGGTTGGCATGCAGCCGCTGGGCGTTTTTCATCATCAGTGACAACTGCGTCACGATGTTCTTCAGGTCGTGCACGACGAAGGCCGACATGCGGTTGAAGGCGTCGAACTTGCGCGCCTCGAGCAGCGCCTCAGTGGCCTGCATCTGCGCCAGGAAGCTCGCCGCCTGGCGCCCTGCGGTCTTCAGCAGATCGTTGACTTCCCAGTTGACGTCGACATCGGTGCGCGCGCTGGCCAGCACGACGAAGCCGATCAGCTCGTCGCCGACGCACAGCGGCACCACCAGCCACGGGTTGCGCAGCGCCAGCAGCCACGCCGGCAGCGACAGCTCGGCGTAGCGGCGCGGGATCGAGCGGTATTCCTCGAGGTTGATGACCCAGCCGGTGCGCCGCATGAACGCGCACAGCGACGAGCCTTCGTCCTCCGGCTGGTCGCACTGCGCGAGGTTCCAGCGTGCGGCCTGACGGAACACGGCTTCGTTGGGGCTCTTCATCCACAGGCCGCCGCCCGGGCTTTCGAGCATCTCGGCCAGGCCGCGGATCACCTGCTCGCCCATCTGCTGCGGCGAGCGCTGCGCCGACAGCGTCTGCGTGAAGCGCAGCCATTCGTCGCGATAGTCGTAGCGGTAGCGGAAGAAGTGCTTGCCCAGATAGACGCGCAGCTTGGCGCGCACGCTGCTCGACAGCGCCAGCGTCGTCAGCAGCACCAGCGCGACGAACACCAGCCCCAGTTGCAGCGCCCGCCCCCATTCGCCGCCGAAATAGCGCACGTAGTAGCCGACAGCGGAAATGAACAGCAGGTAGGCGCCGGCAATCAGCAGCGTGGCCGAGTGGAAGACCGCCGTGCGCGACAGGCGCAGCCGGGACAGCCAGTCGCGGCGGCGCGTCGTCGACAGCAGCAACAGCGGCACCACCAGCGCATGCACCGCGCCGCGGATGTCGACGGCGTCGGTATCGAGGCTGTTGAACAGCACCGAATGCGAGAACAGGTACAGATCGAACAGGAACGCGCCCGCCAGGCCCAGGCACAGCGGCTTGGCGTTCCACAACGAGTCCTCCTGCAGGTTGCGGAACAGCTGCTCGACCAGCACCAGGCCGAGCACCGGCAGCACCATCCAGCTCAGCAGCACGGGGCGCGAGCCGTCGTCCAAGCCACGCACCTGCAGCGCCACCAGGGTTTGCAGCAGCAGGCCCGCGAGCAGCGCCGCCGCGGCGGCCCAGGTCAGGCCCGACGTGCCGGCCGCCGGGCTCTGTCGTGACGCCGGCCGCAGCAGCACCAGCAGGAACGCGAACCAGCAGGCATAGGCCAGCAGGTCGGCCTGCGCCCCCAGCCGGAGGAACAGCACGGTCGACGCGAACTGATCCGCCAGGCCGAACCCCGCCCACAGCGCCGACACGGCAGTGGCCGCGAGCAGCCATCGGGCCGCGTGCTGGCCGGCCGCACGCCAGACGCCGACGCGAAGCTGGTACAGCGCAAAGGCCGCATAGGCCGCCCCGGCCAGGGCGTAGCTCCAGGCGGCCAAGGCCGTAGCGCCGCTAGCCATGGCGGCTCGGTTGATGGCGGTCGGCGACCGGGAACATGTTGGTGAGGACGTGTTTCACGCGCGCCTATTGTCTTCGGTCAGCTTGGACGATGCGGGCGAGCGGATGCTGACGCGCCGGCTCGCCGCGTGCGATGACACGCATCAATGCGCACCGCGCCGCACCGCAGCGTCGCCAGTCGTGCATACTCTCAAGCCGCGCGCTGCGCAGCCCATCCGGCACCTGTCGTGACCAAACGTATTCCGCCGCCGCGCTCCGAACTGTCGCCGGGCGTGCGTGCACACGAGGCCAAGCTGCTGGCGGTGATGCTGCGCACCTCGCGCCTGACCTGGGTGTTCGGCGAGCCCGGCACCGACAAGAGCGCGCTGTTGAAGTCAGGCGTGATGCCGCTGCTGCAGCGCCGCCGCGGCGACCGTGCCGAGGCCCACGACGACGCGGCAGCAGGCTTGGCAAACCCCGAACGTCGACGACCGCCGGCACGTCCACGCCGCGAACTGGCGCTGCACTTCGACGACTGGAAGACCGCGCCGCTCACGCGGCTGAAGCAGCGCATCGTGGACCTGGCTCCGGCCGCGGCAGCGGAAGTGGCCGCCGGCGACCCGACGCTGACGCTGCTGCTGCAGCGGCTGCACCAGCGGCTGGGGCTGCGCGTCGTGCTGGTGTTCGACCGGTTCGAGGACTATCTGGCACTGGGGTCCGACGCGGCCGAGGTCCAGGCGTTTGCGAACGACCTGGTCGGGGCCCTGCTGGCCGACCGGCTGCCGGCGAGCTTCCTGATCGCCATGGAGGAAACCGCGCGGCCCCTGCTCGAGCGTTTTCGTGCTCGGCTGCCCGGCTTCGACGACAACGTGCTGCGGCTGTCGCCGATCGCCGAGTCGCGCGAGCAGGTGTTGATGCCGCTGCCCGGTGTGGAGCATGACGAGACGCCGGTCCCGCAGCGGCGCAAGCCGCCGCCGCGCGCGCCTGTCAAGGTCGAGGATGTGTATGCGTTCATTGCTTCGACGCTGGCAAGGACGTCGGCGCACGCCGGGCATGACCACAAGGACGAAGAGTCGTAGCTGCCTTCATCCTGCGCGGCATCTGGAGTCGCGCGCGTTCAGCGCTTCATGTCAGACTCAGGTCGAGCGCGCTTCCAGGTCTTGATGGCTAGATGACGGGCCAGCAGCAAGGGTGGCATGCGCATCCAGTGCGCCCGCACATACAAGAGGAACAACGCCGCGCCGGTCAGACGCGGGGCTGCCGTCTCGTGCTGCGAGCGCAGTGCGCGCCACCACAACACATCCATCAGCGATGATAGAGGCCAGCCTGGTGCTGCATGCGCCGCCGCAGCCAACGTGTACGGCGGCACCGGCGTGCCGAGAATGCGATGCGCGCTCTGCAGCGCATAGTGCAGCGGCCGTGCGAGATCCATCTCGCGTGCCCGCTCGACCAGTTCGACCCAGAAATCCGTGGCTGCACTGAAATGCCGCAGCAGCAGATCCAGGTCCGACAGGTCGCGCAAGCCATGACTCAGCTCCTCGTTGTGCAGCAGGTGCGTCATGCTGTGCAACACCATGTCGACCGGCGCCAGTACGCAGACCCCCTCCATGCCGACCACTGGCTGCGCGGCGGCAATCAGCTTGCGCGCATCGGGCTTGAGGCGCGCGGTCTCGGGCAGGATGGTGTGATGCACGTCCAGCATCGTTCGGCGCTGCAGGTGTTCCAGCGGCGGCAGTTCGTGCATCCACTCGCGGTAGTAGCGTTGGTCGTAGGCTGAATGGTGAGTGCCCATCCACCCGTTCATCATCAGCGCCGATTCAACTTCGGGAAGTCGCCCCTTGGGAACGAGGATGTCGGTATCAGAAAACACACGCCCCGCTGCACTGGGCAACCCCGCAGCCAGATAGGCCGCACCTTTGAGCAGCAACACCGGCAGCCCCAGCGGGGCCAGGGCGTGCCGCAGATGCCCGATCTCCCGGCCGATCTCGTCACGCTGTGCGGCAGCGACACGCCGCGCGGCGTCGAGGTGGGCGCGCGGCGCGGGCGGAACCTCTTGCCACAGACCACTGGCGTCGAGTTGCACGGCGATGCGCGCGAGCAGATCCGCTTCTCTGCCCTGACGGATCAACACCTCCCACTGCGGCAAGGTCAAACCAGGCAGGTCTGACAGGTGCTGCAGCCCATGCACGATCAGATCGCGCGGCGCGACACCTGCGCGCGTGCGGCCATGTGGCCCGATCGCGGTCGAAACGGGGCCGGGCATCGGGCAGGTCGGCGGCGGATTCACTGGACGATCGGTGGCTTGGCAGCAGCCAATCCGTCGAACAGCGCGACCACTTCATGCAGCCGGCTGTAGCTCAGCTCGTAGCAGTCGCTACGTTCGACCACATCGGCAAGCAACTCGAACCCCTGGCGGCCGTACACGTTGTAGTTGAACGAGCACTCGATCAACCGCATCATGGCCCGGCCTTTGGTCATCGGCTGCAAGCTCGTCGCGGCACCGGCTTCGAATCGCGGCAAAACGACCCAACCGGCCTGCGCGCGTTCGGTCGCGCGCTGCACGGCGTCCAGGGGTGGCCTGATATGCCCGATGCTGCCCTTGGTGGTCTCGTGCACGATCGGGCCGAACACCGCCTGCGGCGCGAAGGAGCGCATGACATCGATCGACGCGTTCTTCAGGCTGATCGGGCGCGGCAGCGGCACCACCGTGCCGGTGGCCGGGTCGAGCAAGGTCAACTCGTCGGACAGCAAGCGCCATCCGCTGAAAGCCAGCCCGGCGCACAGCGTGCTCTTGCCAGCACCCGAAGGCGCCGGCAGGACCAGCGCACGGCCGCCGAGCTCGAGCACCGCGGCATGCATGATCAGAAACTGATGAGCTCGGGCGGACACACACCAGTTCAGGCCCCACTCCAGCATTGGAAACCCCTGATCACCCGGCAAGCGTGCGAAGGGCTCCTGGCCGTCGAAGTAAAAGCTCACCCGCGGACGAACCCAGCGCCGCACTCGGGAAGGGCGTTCGATGCTGATATGGAAATCAGCGAAACCGGCATCGGACTCGACGCTGTGCTGGGCATAGTGCAGCGCCAGGCCAGCGCGCACCTGTGGCACGACCGATCGAATGCAGCTGACCACCGGACCGGTGCGCAATCGCAGCCCCGGGCCATCGAGCAGACGACCGAGCTGCGCCGGCTCCAACTCGGCAAGCTTCACGTTGGCCGAGCTTCCAGCAAACCGAGCTGCGTGAGCTCCACGACGATAGCCTGCAACGAGCTTCGCTCTTCTTGCGACAGCTGACTGGGGGTTTCGCCCGCAGCCCCCTGCGCAAACAGGTGCACCTCCAACTCGGCCAAGGTGCTTCCGCCTGACGAGCGGCTCACTTGAGCCAGCACCTCGGCCGCGATGGACGACAGCAAGTGGGTGCGCGCCCGCTGGCTGTCGTAGGCAACCAACTCGTCCGCCCAACGCCGGCAATTCACGGCCGGGCTGGCGAAATAGCGCGCAGGCGAAGCCGTCAAGGCAACGGCAGTGGCTGACCCCAGGTCAAGCCGAGCCAGTCCTGCGTTTGCTGCAGGGTCCAGGTGGGGCCTGATGGTGGCTTGTAGCCATTGTTGGCAACGACGTTCTCCCAGATGGCCTTGGCGTCGGCGGCGGTAAACACACCCCCGGTCTTGCTGGTCATCGCGTTCAACCACAGGGCGGTAACAGCGGCGGCGATTGTGTCCATGGACGCAACCGTGCCGTAGCCGTTCAGCACTACTCGTAGCGACTTCTTTGTCGAGAGGTTTGAAGTGAACACTGCGTTGAACTTGGTGCCATCCCCCAATCCCTCAAGCCCGCCCTTCTTTAAGTCCTTTTCTTGGCCATTCTGATTGAAGAACTTGGCCGGCCAAACTGTGGCGTCAGCCGCCCACGTCAATGGCGACTGACCAGGACAGTTCTCGCCCATGTTGGGATGCCGGCTGGCAAAGGTCGGCCCCGAAACGAAGCCGGTGGCGTTCAGGCAGATGCCGGCACTGACTGGGGCACTTGCAAGAGTGGCCACCGCCGGCGGCACCACCCGCAGACTGCGCCGCAACAGACTGCGACGCGTCAGTGGCACGCCCACGGTCTGGTCGGCGTGCGACGGCGTTGCGGGACTGCTTTGATTTTCGGCTGACATGTTATGCACTCCCCAATTCGTCGCGACGGACTGAAGTTGATTCTAAGGATCGAAGTGGTGGGCGATGCCCCAGCCGCAACTCATCAGCCGCGCCCGCTTGAGCAGTTCTCGCTGATATGGCGCAGCACATCGACTACTGCCCTTCCCGAAACGCGATCACGCTCACGGTCTCCACCAGTACAAGCAGGTCGAGCAGCAGCGAATTGTTCTTCACGTAGTACAGGTCGAACTGGTGCTTGCGCCTGGCATCGTCCATCGACGCGCCGTAGTGGTAGCGCACCTGCGCCCAGCCGGTGACGCCGGGCTTGACGGTGTGGCGGATCTCGTAGAACGGGATCTGTTCCTTCAGCTCTTCGACGAAGGCCGGGCGCTCGGGGCGCGGGCCGACCAGGCTCATCTCGCCGGTGAACACGGTCCACAGCTGCGGCAGCTCGTCGATGCGGCTCTTGCGCAGGAAGGCGCCCACGCGCGTGACGCGCGGGTCGTCCTTGCTGGCCCAGCGGGCGACGCCGTCGCCTTCGGCATCGGTGCGCATGCTGCGGAACTTGGTGCACAGGAAGCTGCGCCCACGCAGCCCGACACGCTCCTGCCGGTACAGCACCGGGCCCGCGCTGTCCAGCTTGATGGCGATCGCCGCCAGCAGCATCACCGGCGACAGCAGCACCAGCAGCAGCGCGGAACTGACGATGTCGAACGCGCGCTTCAGCAGCTTGCGCGCAAAGCCCTGCACGAACCCGTGGCCGTACACCAGCCAGCTGCCCTTCAGGCTGTCAATCGGCACCTCGCTGCGCGCGGATTCGGTATAGGCCGCCAGGTCCATCACCGGGATGCCGCGGATGCGGCAGGCCAGCAGTTCGTCCATCGGCACGCCGCCGCCGCGCTGTTCGCGCACGGCAACGATGATTTCCTGGACGTCGTGGCGGGACACCAGGTCGGTCAGCGACTGGTTGCGGCCGAACCTGCGCAACCCGTCCGCCACGGCCCCCTTCTCGTCGGCGTCGACGGCGGTCGGATACAGGCCGACGACATTGCGGCCATTGCGGCGCGCCGTCGTCAGGTCCTGAGCCAGCGCCAGCGCCTCGGGCCCGGTGCCGACGATCAGCACGCGCGGCAGCGCGGCGACGCGGCGCATCACCACCATGCCGGCGCGCACGAAGACGAGCCCGATCACCAGGTAGGTGATCGCGGCCGGCAGCAGCTGCTCGATGTAGCCGCGGTCGGCCACCGTGCGCAGGCTCAGGCTGGTCAGGTAGGCACCGACGATGAGTGCAAACACGGTGCGGCCAGCGGCCGACAACGCAGAGATCGGCGCCGGCCGATACAGGCCGACGATGGCGTACATCAGGGCCATCACCAGCGAGAAGATCGTCGCGCCGACCAGGATCAGCGGCATTTCCGGTACGTCCACCGTGTGGATGGTGGCGTAGCGGTGCGTCAACGACGATGCCGCCAGCAGCAGCGCCAGGAAGCACAGGAACATGTCGATGACGATGCTTGGCACGGCACCCGGCAACAAGCTGTGGCGAAAGATCCGCATGGGGAGGAAGCTCCTTGCGCCGCCGCCTGATTCAGCCTGCCTGTAATGGCGGCAGGCCGGGCGGGGCCTTGACCGGGGCGATTATGTTGGCCCCACCCAGGGCTCACACCCCCTTGATTCAGGGGGCAAACGCCTGCTTAAAAGCAGCAAAAAGGCCCCGCTTCGCACCACGTCGTGGAAAGCCCCGTCCCGGGCGTCGCCGCACACTGCATGCGGCTTCCGGAGATCTGCCGAGGTTCGCCGCTATGTCGTTGATTTGGCTGACATTTTCGAGCGGACTGGACGCTCGACCCGCGGCTGGTCGAAGCTGCGCGCTTTAGTGCCGCACACGTCACATTCGTAACCACCGTGCCTCTTGGGCGCGACCGCCCGAAATCGGTATCCCTAATTCCGCGGCAAACCGCACGGTCGACACCGCGCCGGAAGCTCACTCGGGCCGCGGCCCGGCCAGGCGATGCCTTTCGCAGCAGTACAGCCCGGTGCGGTCCTCCAGGCATTCGCCGCGGGGCAGGTGGACGCCGCAATGCCGGCAGGCGACGACTTCCAGCGCCTTGCCTGGCCGCGCTGCGCCGCGTGGCGCTGGGGGCATCCGCCTTCGCGTGCGCAGCAGCAGCCAGCCGACAACCAACACCACCAGCAGCACGATCAGGTATTTCATCTGTCGGACACGGAACCCGTCAATCGACCGGCCGACCCAGCACGAACTGCAGGACGAAGCGCGAGCCCGCATAGGCCAGCAGCAGCAGCAGCGCGCCGGCATAGAGCCATCGCGTCGCCCGTCGACCGCGCCAGCCCTGCAGCTTGCGCCCGGCCAGCAGCGCGGCGATCACGGCCCAGCCGAGCAGCGAAAAGACGGTCTTGTGCGTCCAGCGCCATTGCGGGCTGGTCAGAGCGCCCAGCACCAGCGCGGCCGTCAGCACCGCGAAGCCGGCCTCGACGAAACGGAAGGTCAGCCGCTCCAGTTGCAGCAACGGCATGCCGAAGGCCAGCGGCTGCCCGCCGACATGCTGGCGCATGCGCGTCTCGGCGGCGTCCAGCATCGTGGCATGCAGCACCGCCGCGCCGAACAGCCCGTACGCGCCGACACCCAGCACCCAATGCAGCGGCGCCCACGGCGATGTGCTGAACGCCTGCGCCTCGCCGGGCACCGCCCAGGCCAGCAGCACCGCCGCCGCGCCCAGCAATGCCAACACGCGGCGCACGCCGGGCTGCGGCACGAGCCGGCTTTCCAGCGTGTGCACGGCCAGCACCAGCCACACGGTCAGCGACACCACCGGCCCGAAGCCCAGCCGCGCGCCACCGCCGCCGCCCAGGCCGCCGATGTCGAGCACCAGCAGCAGCGCATGCAGCAGCACGCCGGCCACCAGCGCCGTCGGCAGCCGACGACCGTCGGCACGCCCGGGAAACGCCGCCAGCACATAGGCGGCGACGGCGGCCAGCGCCACCGCCCAGGCCCCGGAAAAGGCCCCGGAAGCGGACGATAAAATCATCGCGACAGTGTACTTTCGCGACTCGCGCGGCATGCGCGGGCCGCCGCCCCATGGCCTCCACCCTGACCGAACGGTTGTCGCGCCTCGTCAAGACGATGCGCGGCCAGGCACGCATCACCGAGAGCAACGTGCAGGACATGCTGCGCGAGGTGCGCATGGCGCTGCTCGAGGCCGACGTGGCGCTGCCGGTGGTGCGCGACTTCATCGCCCGCGTCAAGGACAAGGCGCTGGGCCAGGAGGTCGTCGGCTCGCTGAACCCGGGCCAGGCGCTGGTGGGCATCGTGCACAAGGAACTCGCCGCGACGATGGGCGAGGGCGTGGCCGAACTCGACCTGGCGACGCAGCCGCCGGCGGTGATCCTGATGGCCGGCCTGCAGGGCGCCGGCAAGACCACCACCACCGCGAAGCTCGCCAGGTTCCTGATCGACAAGCGCAAGAAGAAGGTGCTCACCGTCTCGGCCGACGTCTATCGGCCCGCGGCCATCGAGCAGCTGAGGACCGTCACCCGCCAGGCCGGCGCCGAATGGTTCGCATCGGCGCCCGAGCAGAAGCCGCGCGACATTGCGGCGGCCGCGCTCGACCACGCGAAGCGCCACTACTTCGACGTGCTGCTGGTCGACACCGCCGGGCGGCTGGGCATCGACGAAGCGCTGATGGCCGAGATCCGCGACCTGCACGCGGCGCTGCAGCCGATCGAGACGTTGTTCGTCGTCGATGCGATGCAGGGCCAGGACGCGGTCAACACCGCCAAGGCCTTCAAGGACGCGTTGCCGCTGACCGGCGTGGTGCTGACCAAGCTGGACGGCGACGCGCGCGGCGGCGCGGCGCTGTCGGTGCGGCAGGTCACCGGCGCGCCGATCAAGTTCGCCGGCGTGTCCGAAAAGATCGACGGGCTGGAGCTGTTCGACGCCGAGCGCCACGCGGGGCGCGTGCTCGGCATGGGCGACATCGTCGCGCTGGTCGAGCAGGTGCAGAGCAACGTCGACGTCAAGGCGGCGCAGAAGCTGGCCGACAAGGTCAAGAGCGGCGGCAACTTCGACCTCAACGACTTCCTCGCGCAGATCTCGCAGATGAAGAGCATGGGCGGCCTGGCCGGGCTGATGGACAAGCTGCCGAGCCAGCTCAGTGCCAAGGCGGCCGGCGCCGACATGGACCGTGCCGAACGCGACGTGCGCCGCATGGAAGGCATCATCTGCTCGATGACCCCGCTCGAGCGGCGCAAGCCCGAACTCATCAAGGCCAGCCGCAAGCGCCGCATCGCCGCCGGTGCCGGCGTGCAGGTGCAGGACGTGAACCGCATGCTCAACCAGTTCGAGCAGATGCAGGGCATGATGAAGAAGATGAAGGGCGGCGGCCTGATGAAGATGATGAAGCGCATGGGCGGCGCCTTTCCGCGCTGAGCGGCGAACGCGCGCTCAGCGCCGCAAGTGCGCAGCAATGCACGCTTCGCGCGCGGACGCGCGCCGCACGGGGGCTGCCGGCAACGCCTGGATACCAATGTCGCGCCGCATGCACAGACGCGCGCGACCGTCGGCCATAGGGTCGAGGCTGTCGTCGCCCTACCTGTTGCTGCCATGGCGCTGTCCGACCCGATCTCTGCCGTTGCCTTCTGTTCCGCCTTGTTGATGCTGGGCCTGCTGCTGTGGCACCGCTGGCAGGCCGGCATGCGCCATGCGCCGTCGCGCCGCGAAGCGCTGGACACGGTGCAGGACTGGCCGCCCGAGGCGGCGCGCGTGCTGACGGTGGCCGAGCGCCGCGCCCACGACCTGCTGCGCAGCGCACTGCCGGGCTTCCTGGTGCTGGCGCAGGTGCCGCTGTCGCGATTCCTGCGCGTGCCGACGCGGCATTCCTATGCCGACTGGATGCAGCGTGTCGGCGGCCTCAGCGCGGACCTGCTGGTGTGCAACGCCGACTCGCGCGTGCTGGCGGTCATCGACATCCGTGCGGCCGGGCAGACCGAGCGCAGCCTGCGCCGCCACGAGCGCATGGCGCGCGTGCTGAAGGCGGCCGGCATCGAGGTGCAGGTGTGGAGCGAGGAGCGGCTGCCCAGCGCGTCGGAACTGCGCTCGCTGCTCGGCGGCGTGCTGACGCGCGGCGCCAACCAAGGCGCCGCACAACCGAAGGCCAGCGCATCGCAGCCGATGCCGCTGATCCCGGTGGCCGAGATCGAGGAGCTGCTGCAGCACGGCGACGCGGCCGCGCAGGACGCCCGCTACGAGCCCGTGCCGTCGGGCTTCTTCGACGATCTGGAAGCGGCACCGCAGGTCGCGCGCGTGGCGGCCTGAAGCGGCCGGCGCGGCGACGTCAGGCCACCAGGGCCTGCGCGAACTCGCGGGCGTCGAAGGTCTGCAGGTCCTCCAGCGTCTCGCCGACGCCGATGAAGTAGACCGGCACCACCCTGCCCTGCTGCTCGCCCCAGCGCGCGATCGCGGCGAGCACGCCGCCCTTGGCCGTGCCGTCGAGCTTGGTGACGACCAGCCCGGTCAAGCCCAGCGCCGCATCGAAGGCCTTCACCTGCGCCAGCGCGTTCTGCCCGGTGTTGCCGTCCACCACCAGCAGCACCTCGTGTGGCGCGCCGGCCTGCGCCTTGGTGATGGTGCGGCGGATCTTCTTCAGCTCTTCCATCAGATGGGTCTGCGTCGGCAGGCGACCCGCGGTGTCGGCGATGACGACGTCGCAGCCGCGCGCCTTGCCGGCCACCACCGCATCGAAGCTCACCGCCGCCGGGTCGCCGCCCTGCTGCGCCACGATCTCGACCTGGTTGCGCCCCGCCCAGACCAGCAGTTGTTCGCGCGCCGCCGCGCGGAAGGTATCGGCCGCCGCCAGCAACACCTTGCAGCCCGCCTGCGCCAGCCAGCGCGTCAGCTTGCCGATGCTGGTGGTCTTGCCGGCACCGTTGACGCCGACCACCATGATGACGGTGGGCGCATCGCGACCGACCTCGAGCCGCCGCTCGAGCGGTTTCAGCAGGTCGGCAATGGCGTCGGCGAGCAGGCTCTTGACGAGCGCCGGGTCGGTCGCCTTGCTGTCCTTGACGCGGCGGCGCAGATCGGTCAGCAGGAACTCGGTCGCCGGCAGGCCGGTGTCGGCGAGCAGCAGCGCGGCCTCGAGTTCCTCGTACAGCGCCTCGTCGATGCGCACGCCGGTGAAGACCTGCGCGATGCCGCTGCTGGTCTTGCGCAGGCCTTGGCGCAAGCGCTGCATCCAGCCTGCGCGTTCGCTCGGCGCCGCACCCGCCGGCTCGTCGACTGGCGGCGCCTCGGCCGCAGGCGGCGGCGGAGCGGCAAGCGGCGGATCGGCAGTTGCGATCGGCAGGGTTTCGGCCGGCACTGCAGCAGCAGCCGGCTTCTTCTTGAAGAAGCTGAACATGGATGGCTGGGATGAGGTCGCCGGCCGCGAAGCCAGCGGGAGGCGGCCGCTATAATCGCGGCCCTCAGGCGCTTTAGCTCAGTCGGTTAGAGCGACGGAATCATAATCCGCAGGTCCGGGGTTCGAGTCCCTGAAGCGCCACCAACACCCAGACCCCTTGTAGATCAATGATTTACAAGGGGTTTCGTTCGTCCGGGGGGCCATTCAGGGGGTCCACTTGGGCACCAGAGCGCCGCGCTTGTAGCGCAAAAGCACGGGTGTGTTCTTCAACCTGAAGGGCAGAGCGACTCTGCGCCTCGGACCCCATGGGAAAGTGAACCGACTCGAGCAGCACAGAACTCCGAGCAGCCGGTTCTGGCGCGGATCGAAGACTGCACCACCAAGCGCCGCATGCTGCCCCGGCCGCTGCGCTCGCAGTTCATCTCCACCGCAGCCGCTGGCGCAGCGATGGCGCCGTAGTTCAGCCGCTATTCGTAGCGCCGGCCCTGGGCCAGCAGTTCGGCGGTGCCGATCAGCGCATTCAACCGGTCGAAGTCGGGCATCTGTCCTTGCCAGGGTGCGGTGCTGCCGTGCCGGCACAAGCTGGCGTAGTAGCCGGCCAGCGTGTGCGCCACCGCGCGCGCCGTGCCGCCAGGGAAGATGACGATGCGAAAGCCGCACCGGCCCAGTTCATCGGCACTTCGCACCGGCGTCTTGCCGCCTTCGACCATGTTGGCCAGCAGCGGCACGCGCTGCGCGAAGCGGGGCAGGCCGCGTCCATCTGCTCGGGCGTGCGCAGCGCCTCGATGAACAGCGCGTCGACGCCGCAGTCCAGGTAGGCCTCGGCACGGTCGAGCGCGGCGTCCAGCCCCTCGACGGCGATGGCGTCGGTGCGCGCCAGGATCAGCGTATCGCGCCGCGCGTCCAGCGCCGCCCGCAGCTTGCCCTGCATCTCGGCCACCGGCACCAGCGTCTTGCCGTCGAGGTGGCCGCAGCGCTTGGGGAAGGTCTGGTCCTCCAGTTGCAGCATCGCCGCGCCAGCGCGCTCGAAGCCGCGCACCGTGCGCTGCACGTTCAGCGCGTTGCCGAAACCGGTGTCGGCATCGACGATCAGCGGCAGACGCACGCGTTCGGTGATGCGCGCCAGCACGTCCTCGACCTCGCTGTAGGTGGTCAGGCCGATGTCGGAGCGGCCGAGCCGGGTGTAGGCGATGGACGCGCCGCTCAGGTACAGCGCCTCGAAGCCGGCCTGCTCGGCGAGCAGCGCCGACAGCGCGTCGTACACGCCGGGGGCGAGCAGGACGCGGCCTTCGGCGAGCCGTCGCGCCAGGGCCTGCGCGTTCACGCCGTCGGCCGGTGCAGGTACTCGCCGCGCGGCTTGCCGACGATCTGCCCGTCCTCGTAGACCTTCATGCCGCGCAGGAAGGTGGTGTCCACGCGTGCCGACATCTGCAGCCCCTCGAAGGGCGTGTAGCCCTGCGTCGACGGCGAGTCCTTGGCGGCGATGACCCAGTTGCGCGCCGGGTCGACCAGCGCGATGTCGGCATCGAAGCCCTCGGCGATGTCGCCCTTGCGGTTCAGGCCGAAGCGCTGCGCCGGGTTCCAGCTGGTGACGCGCGCCATGTGGTTGTAGCTCATGCCGCGCTTCGTGCCTTCGCTGACCAGCGCCGGCAGCAGGTACTCGGTGCCGCCGAAGCCGCTCTTGGCCATCCAGATGTTGCCGAAGTAGCGCTTCGGGATCTTCGTCTCGTGGCGGCAGCAGGCATGGTCGGAACAGACCCAGTCCAGCTCGCCGGCCAGCAGCGCCTGCCACAGGTATTCGACATCCTCGCGCGGGCGGATCGGCGGGTTCACCTTGGCCAGTTCGGCGGCCTGGCTGCCGATGTCGAGCATCAGGTGGCCGATCGTCACCTCGCGCCTGAAGTCGATGTGCGGGAAGGTCTCGGCCATCATCAGCGCTGCCTGCACCGCCTTCCTGCTGCTCAGGTGCAGCAGGTTGATGTTCGGCAGCGCGGTCTCGTTGGCCAGGTAGGCGGCGATGAACACCGCCAGCCCTTCGGAATGCGGCGGGCGCGACGCGCTGTAGGCCGCCAGGCCGTGCATCGACTTGTCCTTCTCCACGCGCCGGGTGTAGGCGGTCATGATCTCGGCGGTCTCGCAGTGCAGCGACAACGAGATCTGCGCCGCCTTGGCCGGCAGCAGTTCGCGCGCCTGCTGCATGCCGCGCATGATGAACTCGAAGTGCGCAAGGTCGTAGCGCTCGTCCTTGCCGATCATGAGGAACTCGCGCTGCGCGTCCGACGCGCCGTGCAGCCCGTGCGAGCCGTAGAACATGAAGATCTTGAAGCTGGCCACGCCGTGGCGGCTGATCAGCTCGGGAATCTCGTCGATGTGCGTCGCATCCATCGGCGCCAGGTGGAAGCCGTAGTCGACGTGAAAGCGCCCCTTGCTGAGCTTGAGCACCTCGGGGAAGAACTTGCGGTAGGGCCCGCCCTTGTTCAGGTAGTACTGCCCGGTGCGGAAGTAGTTCAGGCTCGAGGTCACGCCGCCCATTGCCGCGGCCTTGCTTTCGCTGACCGCATCCTCGGCCAGCGGCGCATAGATGCCGCTGTGCATGTGCGCATCGACCACGCCCGGGAAGGCCAGGCGGCCGCGGCCGTCGTAGATCTCCTTCGCGCGCGCCACGTCGATGCCCGGCGCCACGCGCGCCACCTTGCCGGCGGCGATGGCGATGTCGGCCTCGTGCACCGCGTTGCCGTGCGGTCGCACCACGCGCACGTTCTTGATCAGCAGGTCGTAGGCGGGTGGGGTCATGGGGCTTCCTTGTAGCGGCGTTTCAGTTGTGGCAGCAGGCCGCCGGCATCGACCATGTCGAGCAGGAAGCCGGGGATCGGTTCGCAGGCCAGCACGCTGCCATCGCTGCGATGCACGCGCGCGCCGCGGGCATCGACGGCGATGCGCTCGCCGTCGTCGATGAGCGCTGCCTCGGGGCAGCTCAGCAGCAGCAGGCCGACGTTGAAGGCGTTGCGGAAGTACAGCCCGGCGAAGGACGGCGCGATCACCGCCTGCACGCCCAGGTGCACCAGCACGCTGGCCGCCTGCTCGCGCGACGAGCCGATGCCGAAGTCGGCGCCGGCGACGATCAGGTCGCCGCGCCGCACCCCGCGCGCGAACTCGGGCCGCAACGCCTCCAGACAATGCCGGGCCGTGACTTCGATGCCGTGTTTCATCGTCGCGCCCGGCGCCAGTTGGTCGGTGTCGACCTCGGCCGGCAGCCGCCAGGCCCGGCCCGGCGCGTTCATGCCAGCACCTCGCGCGCGTCGCTGATGCAACCGCGCAGCGCCGACGCGGCCACCGTGTAGGGCGAGCCCAGGTAGACCCGGGCCGTGGCCGCGCCCATGCGGCCCTTGAAGTTGCGCGCGGTCGACGAGATCACCGTGCTGCCTTCGGGGATGCGGCTGCCGTAGCCGGCGCAGGCGCCGCAGGCGCTGGGCAGCAGCGTGGCACCGGCATCGAGCAGCTGGCGCATCACGCCTTGGCTTTCCGCCTCGGCCGCATCGCGCACGCTGGCCGGCGCCACCAGCAGCTGCACATGGCGAGCGATGCGCTGGCCTGCCAGCACGCGCGCCGCGGCACGCAGGTCGTCGAGCTTGGCTCCCGTGCAGGCGCCGATGTAGGCGATGTCGATGCGCGTCGTCGGCAGCGCGTCCACGCCGCAGACCTGGGCCGGGCTGTGCGGCAGCGCCACCTGAGGCGCCAGCGCCGACGCGTCGAAGTCATGGCGCGTGCCGGGCGCGCCGGGGTCGCTGTGCCAGGGCTCGATGTCGACCTCGGGCGCGCCGTGCCGCGCAAGCCAGTCGCGTGTCGTGGCGTCGGGCGCCACCAGCCCCACCTGCGCGCCGAGCTCGGCGCTCATGTTGCACAGGGTCATGCGTTCGGCCATCGACAGCGCCGCCACGGCCGCGCCGCAGAACTCCACCGCCTGGTAGCGCCCGCCGTTCATGCCGTGGCGGCCGAGCATGGCGAGCATCATGTCCTTGGCGCTGACGCCGTCGGCCAGCGCGCCGGACCAGCGCATGAAGATCGTCTGCGGCACGCGCAGCCAGATCTCGCCGGTCACCACCACGCCCAGCATCTCGGTGGCGCCGATGCCGAACATATAGGCGCCGAAAGCGCCGCCGGTGGGCGAATGCGAATCGCCGCCGACGCAGAACAAACCCGGCCGCAGGTGCCCGTGCTGCGGCAGCACCACGTGGCAGATGCCTTGACTGTCGTAGACATGCGGCAGGCGCTGCTCGGCCGCCCAGTCGCGCGCGATGCGCACGACGCGGCGCGATTCGTCGTCGACCTCGGGGATGTAGTGGTCGATGACCAGCACCACCTTGTTCTTGTCCCAGATCTGCGCGCCCAGTTCGGCCAGCATCGGCTGCAGCCGGCGCGGGCCGCTGGAGTCGTGGAACATCGCCAGGTCGACGCGGCAGGTCACAAGTTCGCCCGGCGTGACCGAGCAGCGCCCCGCCGCACGCGCGATCAATTTCTGGGCCAAGGTCGTGGGCGCCATGGTCACAGCCCCAGGTAGGCGCGGCGCAGCTCGTCGCTGGCCAGCAGCTCGGCCGGCAAGCCGGCAAAGCGCAGGCTGCCGTTTTCCAGCACATAGGCGCGCTGCGCGATCTCCAGCGACTGCGCCACGTTCTGCTCCACCAGCAGCACCGACAGGCCTTCGCGGTTGAGCCGCGCGATCAGCGCGAACATCTCCTCCACCAGCAGCGGCGACAGACCGAGCGAAGGCTCGTCCAGGATCAGCAGCCTGGGCTCGGCCATCAGCGCGCGGCCGATGGCCAGCATCTGCTGCTCGCCGCCGCTGAGCGTGCCGGCCAGCTGCGCCATCCGGTCCTTGAGCCGCGGAAAGATGGCGAAGGCCTTGTCGATGTTCGCCGCGCGGCGCGCGCGCGCGCGGGTGAAGGAGCCCAGTTCCAGGTTCTCCAGCACCGTCAGGTTGGGGAACACACGCCGTCCTTCGGGCACCTGGATCAGCCCGGCGCGCACCACGTCCTTGTAGTGCGCGCGGGTCAGGTCCGCGCCGTCGAAAGCCACCCGCCCCGACCAGGCCGGGAACAGCCCGCAGACGGTGTTGTTGAGCGTGGACTTGCCGGCGCCGTTGCTGCCCAGCAGCGCCACCACCTCGCCGGCATCCACGTGCAGGTCCACGCCGCGCAGCACCTCGACGCGGCCGTAGCCGCCGCGCAAGCCTTCGATGTCGAGCAGGCGCGTCATGCCGCGCGCCCCTCGCGCAGGCGTTGCGCGGTGCCCGGGCCGAGGTAGGCCTCGATCACCGCCGGGTCGCGCGTCACCTCGGCCGGTGAGCCCTCGGCAATCAGCCGGCCCTGCGCCAGCACCCAGACGTACTCGGCCAGGTTCATCACCGCCTGCATCACGTGTTCGATCATCAGCACGGTCACGCCGCCATCGGCCATGCTGCGCACCACCGGAATCATCTCGCCGATCTCCTGCGGGTTCAGCCCGGCCAGCACCTCGTCCAGCAGCAGCAGCCGCGCGCGCGTGGCCAATGCGCGCGCCAGCTCCAGGCGCTTGCGCCCGGCCACGGTCAGGTCGGCGGCGGGCTTGTCGAGCTGGCTGGCCAGACCGACGCGCGCGGCCACGGCTTCGGCTTCGGCCAGCGCCGCGGCGCGGCCGGCGATGTGCAGGTGCGCGCCGACCGCGATGTTCTCGCGCACCGTCTGCAGCGCAAAGGGCTGCACGATCTGGAAGGTGCGCGTCATGCCGGCGCGCGCGTTCAGGTGCGGCGCCTGGCCGGTGATGTCGCGCCCGTCGAAGAACACCCGGCCATGGTCGGGCCGCAGGAAGCCGGAGACCAGCGCGAACAGCGTCGTCTTGCCGGCGCCGTTGGGGCCGATCAGCGCGGTCAGCGAGCCGCGCGGCACCGACAAGGACACGTCCTGCACCGCGCGCAGCCCGCCGAAGGCGATGGCCAGTTCGCACACTTCCAGCAGCGCTTCAGCCACCCTTGCCTCCCCGCCACAGCGCACGCACCGACTGTCCGATGCCGGCGATGCCACGCGGCATGAACATCACGATCAGCACCAGCACCGCGCCGTAGATCACCATGTTGATACCGGGCAGCGCGCCGAACAGGTTGCGCGTCAGGTCGGACAGCGCATGCAGCGCCAGCGCGCCCAGCACCGGCCCCCACAGCGTGCCCATGCCACCGACGATGGCGCCGAGCAGCGCCTCCACCGAGGTGCCCGGCCCGAAGGCGATGGCCGGGTCGATGTACTGGAACACCTGGAGGTAGAAGGCGCCGGCCGCGCCCATGAAGGCGGCCGACAGCACGCAGGCAGCCAGCTTCGTGCGCAGCGGGTCGATGCCGAGCGCGCGCGCCGCGTCTTCGTTGTCGCGCACCGCCTGCAGTTGCGCGCCGAAGCGCGAATGGCGCAGCCAGGCGGTGACACCCAAGGCCAGCGCCACGAAGCCCAGCACCAGCAGCACGAAGCCGCGCGGCGAGGCGAACTGCAGGTTCGACGCCGCCGCGCGCAGCGGCAGCATCAGCCCGACGCCGGCGCCGGTGAAGGGCAGTTGCAGCGCGAGGATGCGGAAGACCTCGGCGAAGGCGAGCGTGATCAGCGCGAAGTACGAGCCCTTCAGCCCATAGCGGAAGGCTAAGGCGCCGACGAAGGCGCCGACCGCCGCCGCGGCGCCGACGGCCAGCGGCAGCGCCGCCCAGGCGTTGATGCCGCCGTGCAGCTGCGCCATCGCCTGCACATAGGCGCCGCTGCCGAAGAACAGCGCGTGGCCGAAGGAGAACTGCCCGCCGAAGCCGCCCAGCATGTTCCAGGCCTGCGCCAGCAGCGTGGCATACAGCGCCATCATGATGAAGTTCAGCGCCACGCCCGACTCGATCAGCAGCGTGGTCACCGCCACGGCCAGCACGAAGAGCGCGATCGAGGCCGCGTCCTTCATGCCCGGTCCCCGAACAGGCCTTGCGGGCGCAGCAGCAGCACGGCGATGAAGATCAGGTAGATGCCCACCTGGCCGAGCGAATCACCCATCAGCAGCCCGCCGATCGATTCGACCACGCCGATCAGCAACCCGCCGAGCAGCGCGCCGCTGAAGCTGCCCATGCCGCCGAGCACGACGATGGTGAAGGCCACCAGCACGAAGCCCGAGCCGACCTGCGGGTTGACGTAGTAGGCCGGCAGCAGGAAGCAGGCCGCCGCGCCCAGGCACGCCAGGCCGATGCCGAAGCTCATCGCATAGACGTGCTTGACGTCGATGCCCATCAGCTTGGCGCCCTGCTTCTCCTTGGCCACGGCGCGGATCGCGCGGCCCAGGTCGGTGCGCTTGACGATCCACAGCAGCAGCGCCGCCACCGCCAGCGCGCCACCGAAGGCGATCAGCTTCGGCAGCGCGATCATTGCCGGCCCGATGGGCACGGTGCTGAGCGTGTAGGGCGTGTCGATGGTGCGCGTGTCGGCGCTGAAGGTGAGCAGCGCCAGGTTCTCCATGACGATGGCCAGGCCGAGGGTGACGAGCAGGATGTTCTCGTCCTTGCCGTGGCTGGCGCGGTTGATGACCAGGCGCTGCAGCGCGTAGCCGAGCGCGAACATGCCGGCCATCATCAGCGGCAGGCACAGGTACGGGTCCCAGCCGAGCCGGGTGTTGAGCAGGTACACGCCGTACAGCGCCAGCATCAACGCCGCGCCGTGCGCGAAATTGATGATGTGCAGCACGCCGTAGATCAGCGTCAGCCCGAGCGCCACCAGCGCGTAGACCGCGCCGGTGGTCAAGCCGTTCAGCAGCGACGGGAAGAGGATGCCGAAGTCGAGCATCGAGCCGGGCGCTCAACCCTTCATCGGGAACACCGGTTCGGCCTGGCGGTACTCGCGCGGGATGATGACCTTGATGTCGCCACTCAGCACCTGCGTCATCAGCGGCTGAGCGCCGGTGTTCTGGCCGTCGACCATCTTCGTCGGGCCATAGGGCATGAAGTGGTCGGAGAAGGTGCTTGAGGCCAGCGCGGCGTTGATGGCCGCGCGGTCGGTGGACTTGGCGCGGTTCAGGGCATCGGCGAGGAACATCATCGCCGTGTAGGTGTTGAAGATCTCGTAGGTGAAGAACAGCTTCTTCGCCTCGACGCGCTTGCGCAGCTCCAGCGCGCGCTTGTCCTTGGGGTTGAACCAGTGGTTGCAGTCGATGATGCCGTTGGCCGCGTCCGGGAACTCCTGCAGGAACTTGAAGCTCGACGCCGCGCCGCCGAGCACCGAGTAGATGGCCTGCGGCCGCACCTTCTGCTGCTGCATCGTGCGCACCAGCAGCGCGTATTCGTTGTAGTAGTTGGCCGGGATGACGATGTCGGGGTTCAGCGCCTTCATGCGCAACACGATGTTGTTGAAGTCGCGCGTCGGGTTGGCGTGCTTGACGACCTCCTTGACCTCGAAGCCGAAGCCCGGCAGTTCGCGCGCCAGCAGGTTGGCGGTGCCGGTGCCGAACAGCGACTCCTCGTGGATGATCATCACCGTCTTTGCCGGCTTGCCGGCCACGCTGTTGAGCACGTGCAGGTTGACCATCGCGATCTGCGCGCACACGCCGTAGCCGGGGCCGAAGCGGAAGGTGTTCTTCAGCCCGCGCTGCACGATCTGGTCGGCCACGCCGACGTCCACCACGTGCGGCAGGTTGTGCTTGGCCGCGGCCTGCGTCGTCGCCAGGCAGATGGCCGAGGCATAGGCGCCCAGCACTGCAGCCGCGCCGGCCTCGTTCATCTTCTCGACCTCGGCCGCGCCGACCTGCGGCTGCGACTGCGCGTCGCCGAGCACGGCGTCGATGCGGGCGCCGCCCAGCCCCTTCAGGCCGCCGGCCTTGTTGATGTCCTCGATGGCCAGCAGCGCGCCTTCGCGGCACTGCTGGCCGGAGAAGGCCAGTGCACCGGTCACCGGGTGCAGCACGCCGATCTTCACGGCCGCCGGCTGCGCGCCGCCGATCAACGGAAAGGCCAGCGTGGAGGCGGCGGCGGCCGACTGCTGGATGAAGCTGCGACGGTTCTGCATGGCGATCTCCTTCTCAGTGGAACTGCGCGGAAAGTTCTTCGCTGACCCACAGCTTGGCGTCGATGCCGCCGACGCGCGACAGCTGCATGCGGTACTGGTAGCGATCGGGCCGGTACAGGCCCTGCAGCCACTGCACCGGCCGGTCTTCGGCATCGAAGACCAGGCGCTGCACGGCCAGCAGCGCCGAGCCCACGTCGACCTGCAGCAGCCGCGCCACCTCGGCATCGGCCAGCTTCGCCGAAATGCTCTGGCGCGCGCGGCCGATGACCACGCCCGAGCGTTCCAGCAGCAGCAGGATCGGCTGGCGCGCCAGCTCGCGCCGGCCGAAGCCCTGGGCGATGGCCTGCGGCACGTGGGTGGTGATGTGCGACAGCGGGCCGAAGCGCGTGGAGCGCACGCGCACCGCCTTCTGCACCGGCGTGCCGGGGGCGATGTCGAGCTGCCGCGCCACCGCGTCCGAGGCCGGCAGCACCTCACAGTGCACCACTTTCACCGAAGTGCGCAAACCCATGTCCACGATGTTCTCGAGCAGACCGGTCAGCCGCACGCCTTGGCGCTGCGGCTCGCCGCCAAGTTCACC
>DAORHX010000002.1:0-51321 GCA_035438245.1 Rubrivivax sp. | reverse complement strand
CGATCAGCACGTTGGCCACGTCGGCCAGGCGCGCGCCCTGGAAGATCATCTTGAAACCGGCCCAGATGATGGCGATGGTCACCACGGCGATCGAGATCGTGACCAGGATCGTCTGGACGTTGGTCACCGTGGTGTTGATCTTGTCGAAGCCCTGGGCGGCGGCCAGCCGCGGCAGGCCGGCGATCGAGGCCAGCGCGACGGCGCGCAGCGGGTTGAAGCAGATGGGACGCATGGAGGCTCCTTGTGGGGTGGACGGACTCAGCGCGGATGCGCCGATCGATGGACGACGCGGCGCACGTAGCCGTGCCTGAAACCGGTGACGAAGTCGCCGCTGTAGTAGCAGGACAGGGCATCGCGCAGTGCCGGTTGCTCCTGCCTGCCCGCAGACACCGCGCGATCGAAACACTCGACCAGGATGCGCTGCATCGCGGCCAGGTTGATGCAGGGATCGAAGGCTGATCGCAGAGTGAGGCCGAGCCGCTCGAGGTTGTGTAGGTTGATCTGCGCGAGGCCGACGCTGAAGTTCCAGCCGCCGTCACGCAGGGCTTGCGCCGTGGCCATGGCCTCCGATCGGTTCACCGGCTGGCGTTCGAGCCGGCCGCCGACCACGCCGATCGCGTGCGGGTTCAACCCGCTCTCGACGCCCAGCAGGGCCCGGGCGGTTCCGGGGTCGACCTGCGGCGCGCAGTTCAGCAGCAGTGCCAGGAGCGTAGCGGTGTCCATGGCCTCAGGGCATGTCGATCTGTGGTGCGCCCGGCGCGGGCTGCGTCGCGAGCCAGCGCGCATGGTCGTCGTCGAACCGCGTGTCCCAGGTACCCATGCGGGCCTTGGCGGCCGGGCTGAAGTCGGTGACGGTCCGGCCGCCCAGGTTCCACCACGTGCGGGACCAAGGCGCTCCGTCGATCCGTATCGTCACCACGCCCGCGTAGCCGCAGCTGTAGGCTATGCCGCTCTCGAGTTCGCTGGCCTGGGTGTACTGCGGCGGGCAGTTGTCTGGCGCGCTGGCCCACTGGTGGCTACCAAAGTTGCCGGCACCGCCCATGGCGCAGGTCGGAAACGGCCGGCCGCGAGCCAGATCCCTCAGGACCTGGGTCACCGGCGCCACGCATTGCGGGATGGCCGACCAGCTTGGGGCGGCCAGGCACAACAGCACCAGGCAGCCGTCGCCGGCGGTCGCTGGTGCGGCGGCAAGCGCGAGTGCTGCGGCGGCTGCGCCGGCGCGGAGCTTGCGGCGCATCGCGTATCCGGCATGTGAGTTGTAGGTCGAGTCCATGGCCAGCAATCTATGCGCCGCTGACCGCGTGAAGCGCGACGAGTTTTAGCGAAGATTCGTCGATGGACGCGACACGTGGGGGCAGCGACCCACAGCAGGCCATTGGCGGCCAAGAACAAGCGGTGAGCAACTGGTACCGGGTTGTTCCGACTTCAGTAGGACATCGAGCGTCTAGAGGCGCACGTCATCGAGCGCGAGTTGGGCAGCAACAGGCCTGACGAGATGTGCCTTTTCCAGCTCCGCGACGCAGTGGAGCACGCTATGGGGATCACTCGTGTGCGCCTCACGTGCTGACCCACGCATCGGGCTGCGCGATG
Organism: Rubrivivax sp.; assembly: GCA_035438245.1. Lineage (GTDB taxonomy): Bacteria > Pseudomonadota > Gammaproteobacteria > Burkholderiales > Burkholderiaceae_C > Rubrivivax. Next base: position 49,731 of record DAORHX010000002.1, on the reverse strand, counting down.
CTTACCTTTTTCAAGGTGAGCACCTGTCAAGACATCGCGACAAGTGATTCAGACATCGATGGACGTCATGTCGACGATCTTGGAGAACTCCACCAGCACTTCGGGAAACTGCGCCTGCATGTATTTCATGACACGCGTGTTTTCCATCAGCTTGACGATGTAGCCGCGCGCCAGCATCAGATTCAAGACGTCCTCGCCATGGGACTGCTCGGCGATCTTGTACTGCCCGAGCAGATTGGACATCTCGTGCTCCATGCGAGCGACCTGCTCCTGAGAAAGTCCTGCAGGACGCGTCTTCCTGCCGTCCACCAACATCGCCGCCGGCGTCCCTCCCAACAGACAGCGCGCGTAGCTCCCGGTGACCCTGTTGGCCGAGACCATCAGTTCAGCGCACTCGATTTGTCGGGTGGGCTTCATCCGACGCAATGCCGCCATGACGTCCGTGGAGAAGGTCCGGTCCTTCAGCATCTCCACGACTTCGTCGCAGATGCCATCTAGCAGCGAGTTCTTCTTGTGCAGCAGGCTGACATCGATGCACAACCCTTTCGCCAGCTTCGTCGCGGAGATGCCGCGGTCCAGTGCCCGGCGAATCATCACGTGTTCCTGGACTGTCGACAGGCGGCTGATGTGGTTGTTGTATGTGAAAGCCTCGTCATCGGTGGCAACGAGGCAAGCCACCTCCGTGTGGCCGAGTTCCTTGATCGCCTGCAGCCGCAGATGTCCGTCGAGCACCATGTGCTGGCCCGACTTGCGCCCTACCGAAGTGACGGCCAGCGGCTCGATGAGGCCGATCTCGACAATCGACTCCCGTATCTGGCGGAACTTGTGCGACGACAGCAGCTTCGGCTCGAGGCTGACAGACGGCAGGAGGGAGTCCACCGGGAGCATGAGGGGCTTGGGCAAGAATCCCAGAGCGACCGTAGTCATCGCACACCTCCATGACCGGACACCCGCTCGGCCAGGTACTTTGGCAGCGTCTCCAGTGCTTCAAGCCGCAGCACATTCACGAAATTCTCGTCTTCGAACATCTTGCGCAGCGCGGCGAAGATAAAGAACAACCGCTGCTGTACGAGAGAGGACTTGCGCACCATCAGGCGTTGACGCTCCACCTCCTTCTGATAGGCGCGCACAAGAGCGGATGTCGTAACCTCGGGCTTCCTTCTCGGGGGCGCTCGGGCGATGGAGCGTCCCAGGAATTGCCGTCGCTCGACCAGCCGCTTGGCGTACATGAGCTGCGGGCCACGCAGTTCTCCGGATTCGTAGGCCTCCTGCATGGCGGTCTGTATTGCCTTGTCGTCCTCGCCTGCGCCGACAATGAGGATGGCCACTGTGATGGGCATCTTGCCGCGCTCCACAGCGACCAGCAAGCGTTCCTCGCCCTTGTCGACCAGTTCGAGAATCTGGCGCACGTAGGTCTCGTGGAGGTTCGTCTTGTGCGAGATCTCCCTGACGGAACACCCTTTGTCGCGCAGCAGAGTGATGCCACGTAGCAGCTCGAGCGGCTGATGGCGCCGCCGTGCGATGTTCTCCGCCAAGCTCATGACGAAGGCATCCTCGTCCGATACCGAAACCACCATCGCCGGGATGCGGGTCTGCCCCAGCCGCTGGAATGCCTTGAATCGCCCCTCGCCGCAGACGAGCACATAGCGTTCCGCGCCGTCCTCGCCTGGTCGCGGTGTCACCGTCACCGGCTTCTTCAGTCCCACCGCACCGATGTTGTCGATGATGAGGTTGAACTTTCGTTGATTTCGCTCGCGTGGATTGAGCACCTCGATTCGATCGAGCGGAATCATGCGCAGTTCGGGGAGAGGCAAGGCGGCGGCGATCATGCGGCCGACCTCACCCGGGACCGGGCAGCCATGCCGTACAAGTACTCCAGCGTGTCGAAACGGAAGTTCTCCAGTTCCACCGGGTTGTTCTCTGCCAGATGGATGCGCGAAATGCCGAAGTCCAGGCGTGGCAACAGGTAGTAGTCCTGAACCGCCTGATTGTCGGGCGCCAGACGCGCGGCGACGGTCAGGTCAGGGCACAGACCGGTGTCAAACCGCACCTTCCAGAACAGGTTGCCGGATTCTCGGCGCTGGCACCTCGCAAGCACCAGAGAGACCTGGAACTCGTCGTTCACGGTCAACAGGTCGGTTGACGGTTCTCGACGGACTCTGCCGCCGATCGTCGCCATCTGTGCCACCGTCTGCGACACGATGGTCGGATGCAGGCGGCGCAGCAGCCGGTTGATCTCGATATATTGGAAGTCGCGCGAAGGCGCATAGCCCACCAGGTGGTAGGCGCGCACCAGGCTGCCGAACCGGTGGGCATAGACCGACGACGACGGCATGCCTTCGGTCGAGTTGATGATGAACCCTGACAGGGCCTGGCGGCTGTGAAAGAGGTGACGCAGCCGGTCTATGAGTTCCTCGTCGGAGAACCGTCGCGAGCGGGCGCGGATGATGCCCTGCGCGGTGTAGAACTCCTCCTTTGCGACGATTGACGCAAAAGCATCGTCCTTGCGAATCCACATGTCGGATGGGTTGACCACGCGCAGCTTCTTCAGCTTGAAGGACACCCGGTTGTAGACGTTGCCTCCGATGTACTTCTCGTTGATGAGAATCTCGTGGACCGTCGCGCGCGTCCAGTCTCGACCAAGGTCAGTGCGAACGCCGCTGCTGTTCAAGCGAGCGGCGATCTCCGTCTCGGACATCCCCTCGTTGACGAACCAACCATAGATCTGCCGGATGATGCGCACTTCGTCGTCCGGCCCGGGCACCAGGACGACTCGATCCATCTGCAAACTCTTGTGCTCGCCTCGAGCCAGTTGCGCCTTCGGCACTCCGGTCTGATCCACGAGTTGCCGGCGCAGGCCGAAGCCTGCAGGTCCGCCCTGCCGGAAGCCCAACTCGATCAGGCGACACTGCCCGGCAAACACCTTTGCCGACAACTCGCGGCTGTACTCGCCCGCCATGGCCCGCTTGACGCCCTTGACGATGGTAGATACGGGTGAGCCGTCGTTTTCGAACTGCTCGGCGCAGTAGACAACCTGGATGCCAGCTCGCTTGCAGATGTATTCGTAGTACGCGCTCTCGTCAGCGTCCTGGAAGCGTCCCCACCGGCTGACGTCATAGACCAGCACGATGGAGAAATCTGCCACGCCGGACTCGACGTCCCGGATAAGTTGCTGCAGCGCATGACGACCGGCAATGCGCAAACCGCTCTTGCCCTCATCCGCGTAGGTCCGGACAACCTCGAGGCCGCGGTGCTCAGCATACTGGCGAATCCGCGCAACTTGGTTCTGTGTCGAGTACTGCTGGTGTTCCGTGGACATGCGCACGTACTCGGCCGCGCGGGCAACGTGCGCTCCTGCCGATGATGGATTGCATGTTTCCATGTTGTTGCGCTGCTGGCATCTCAAGGGCCGTCACTTCGGGCCCCTGGCGCGATGCACCAACTGAAGCCGGCATTTCGACTGATCGAATGCGAGGGACGCATCACGGTAGCAGGGCGGTCCGTCGATATCGATGAAGTCCTCTCTTTGCAATCACAAGAGGGCTCAAGTCAGGTCGCTGCAATCAATGTCAGCTGCACCATCCATTCCCGACGCACACCTCTGTAGTCAGGCTCAAGTTGCGTCAGTCGGAAGATGCCCGTCGCGGGAAAGCGCGGCGTTGACGCGTCACTCTTTGCAATTCCACCGTCGCCGCCGGCTCGACGGGTGTTGCGCCTCTTCTGTTGCTGCCGGTTCGAAGCCGTGTAGTCGGGATGTGCCTCACGGTACTGATGCCAGTAGTCCGGGTGGCTGCGGCGCCAGGTCGCCTGTGCCTCGCCCTGGTTCTCCCGATAGTCAGCGTCGGTACGGCGCTTGGTTCGCTGCCATAGTCGCTTGCGCGCCTGCTGGCAGGCATCTGCTGGACAATAGGCTTGCCGAGGCGACTGCGGCCTCGGATCGAATGCGCCTCCGCACGCGCTGCACCAGCGTTTTTCCATGATCCACCTTCATCGAACAGCCGGAGATGCCATTGGACCCGGGCGGCACGACGAATGGCGATCCCTTCCCGAGGGCTAGACGAACGGAAGGCGCGTTGACGGAGGACACCCCCCAATGCTCGCCAGCAACTGAACGGCGAGCACGGACCTCGACCCACTCAGCGAGCCACAGCGGACAACCGAGTGGGGACAGTGTCGCTGAAGGTCTGCAGGCCTTCTGCGGCAAGTCGCGGCGCTTGCGTTCCAGCTCCGGCGCAAGACGAGGCGCGATCGCGTGAGAGCGAAGCTTCGGGAAATCAAGGTGGAACTGAGAGCCCGCATGCATCACACCCTCCCCGAACAGGGTAGATGAGCGACCGCGGCCTGTTGCAACAACACGACCGTCAGCGCTTGGAGTACCTTGGCGCGCTGGGCGGTCGCGAGGCTCAGGAGCACCGCGTTTTGAATGCGATGCTCAATTGCCGGGGCGACGACAGTTCAGACCCGACAATTGGCGACCAAACGGCTCCCTCGTCCGCAGGCCAAGGAGGGATTCGGATTGCCTGCCGCGGTCCGCTTGAGCAGACCGAGCCCATTTTGCGGCTGGACATGCCCGACGGCAAGGCTGCGCATGTTGGCCTCGCAGGTCGAGGATGCCGCCGAAGAGAAAGTGCGGCGGCGCATGGCGCAGATGAGCTGAACCGGCGCCGGCGCGCGGACCTGGGTCGACGGCGCATCTTCTACGGCACTGTGCCTGCGAGAGGCCGCGGCAGCACCCCGGGCGCCTGGCATGGCTGGCCTGTTCTGCACAGTGCGCCGCCGGCAGCCCGCGGATAATGCGCTGAGCTTGTCGGCCCTCGATGACGTCTGCCCTGAATCCCCTTAAATCAGCATGCACAAGAAGAACCTGGGCGCCGTGGCGCTCGCGACGACGCTGACGCTCGCCGGCCTGCTGGCCGGCTGCGCTTCGACCGACTCCGCCTACACGAGCGTGATGGGCAGCGGCACCGGCGTCACGGCGAGCGATCCGACGCGGTTCACGAAGAGCGGCTTCCTCTCCGACTATGCGCGGCTGAAGCCCACGCCTTGGGGCGAGGGCATCGAGTGCTGGCGCGCCGCCGACGTGGACCTGCGCAAGTACGACCAGCTGTTGATCACGCGGATGACGGTCACGCTGAAGCCGGGCCAGCAGCAGGGCGTCGATCCCACCGACCTCAAGTCGCTGACCGACTACTTCCATGCGGCGCTGGTGCAGGCGCTGAAGCCGCAGATACAGATCGCCGACAAGCCGCGCCCGGGCGTGCTGGTGCTGCGCATCGCGCTGACGAACCTGGTGCCCACCGGCGTAGCCGACAGCCTCGCGGGCACGCTGGTGCCCTATGCGTTCATCGCCGAGGCCGGGTCCGGCGTCGCGACCGGCCGGCCCGCGGGCTCGACGCCCTACATGGGCGAGACCGGCATCGAGATGCAGTTCCGCGATGGCGGCAGCGGCGCGATCCTCGGCGAGTGCCGCGACACCGAGATCGGCCGCAAGTACGCGGCCAGCCTCGATGCCGGTGCGGTCGGTGCCGCCCAGACCTGGGCCAGCGGCTATCTGAACTCCTTCCAGAGCTGGTCCTACGCGAAGAACGCGTTCGACAAGTGGGCGATGCTGACCGCGCAGCGCCTCGCCGCCCTGCGCGGCGCGCAGCCGGGAAGCTGAGACCCTGGCCGGACGCGCGGGCCCGGGATCAGGCACGATCGATCGCAGCAGGAGGCGCGGAGGGAAGCGGGTGCGGCGCTGCACGGAAGTTGCGCACATGTCGGAAGGCTGGTCCTGCAGTCGCGCGCCGAACCCGCGCCGCGCGTCCAGGCACAAGCCGCCGACACGGCCCTGGACGGTCCGGAGCCGCTATAGGCCTATTGCTGGTTCTGCCCCGGGCTCGCGGGCCTCGCCAAGATCGGCACCCGCGACGCAGGAATGCCCTGGTTGGTAGCGCTCTACGAAGATTCGTGGGTGGCGCGATTCGCAGACGGCGCACTACAGCAGGCCGTGGATCGCGGCGCGCAGCGCGGCATGACGCCGATGCGAAGTGCCGAGCTTGGCGTTGATGCGCTGAAAGCGTGAGTCCAAGGCGCTGACGCTGACGCCGACCAATCGGGCGATCTCCTTGGTGCTGAGCCCCTGCCGCTCGTAGTCGAGCAGCCTCAGGTCGTCGGAGCGCAGGCGCGCACTGCTTTGCAGTTCGGCACGCGTGCGGCGCAGCCACCATTCGTGCAGTTCGCTGGCCAGGCTGTGGGCGAGCAGCCGCAGGGAGTTGGGAGGCATCGCGGCCGACGCCGGCTCGCACGCGGTATCGATGATCAGCGCACCGAAGCGACCGGTGCCGCCCCCGCTGTGGGTGGGAATGATGAGGATGGTGTCCAGCGCCGAGAGCGATTCGAGGCCGGTGCTCCGCTCGGTGATCGCCGGTTGCGGCGCCTCGAGCGACGAGGCGACTGCGGCTTCAGCATGGTCCCGGGCGTGGCGCAGCCAGGGGTGTTCGAGCCAGGACCCGCGGTGACTGTGCACCCAGGCAAGTTCGGCATCGCCGGCCAGCAGCAGCAAGACCTGTGGCGCGTGCTCGGGATCAGGAACGAGATGTACGCAGGCGCTTGCGCGCACCCCAAAGGCCCGATTGGCTCGGAACAAAGCGACCAGAAGGTCGCAGGGGTCGGAAGCGTCGTGCAGCGCCTGGATCGCGCGCAGGGCGTATTCGCTCGGGTCGCTCTGTTGGCGGTGCTCGTTCGGGTGGCGTGGCGTCGGTGTGGGGTTGGGTGAGTACATGCTGGAGCTCCCTGTGCAGCTGCGTGAACAGCAGCGGATCGTCGAAACGCAGACGATCCCGATCTGCGCAGGCCAGAAACTCGGCATGCGAGCGCAGCAGCGCCCAGCAGGTGGTGATTTCCGGGGCTCCCAACATCTGCGCCCGTTCAACGATGACTCCCTCGGACACCCGCCGCAGCTTGAGTCGCAGCCGGCCATCGTGCGTTTGCATACGGTGGTCTGGCGACGCGGTGACGGTGATGCTGCTTGTGCGGATGTTCATTGCTTGTTCCTGGTGATTTGTCGTAAGTGAGATGCGGCTGTGCGGCGCGTCAACCCGAAGTGGAGTACGGGTCGCTATTGAGTTCTTCCGTGCGGTCTTGCCGCTGGATCTGGCCAGCGTTGTATCGAGGCTCCAGGAGGTTCGCCGGCATGGAACGCCTTTGCGAACGCAGGAGCCAGGAATCGGTGGGGATCGAAGTGCAGCAAGATGAGTCGCTCTTGACCAAAGCGAGGATGAGACATGTCAGGGATCGCGAGCCAGCCCGCGCAACCGGAGTGCATCGAAGTCCGCGGCAAGAACAGTGTTGAACTTGAGCCGACGGCGCGCTCTGTGGAACCGGAGCTGGAGGTGGCCGACCATCGCGGGCAGCAGCGTCGCTGCCTCCAGCAGGCGTTTCAGATCGACGCCGGTGTCGAAGCCCATCAGTTCGAGCGCGTGCACGATATCGTCGCTGTGCAGGTTCTCGATGGCGCTGCGCACGTGTGTGGAGCTATCGATGCCGCTCAGCGACGCGTCGAACCGGTCGGCACCGCCACTGATGGCGGCAAGGACATTGACGAGCCCCAGACCTTGCGTGTCGTGGAAGTGCAAGCTCAGCTGCGCCTCGGGCCAGCGCGCGCGGAAGGCGCGTGTCAGCTCGAACACCTGGCGGGGACGGGCCATCCCCGTGGTATCGCAGAGGGTCACGCCACGCGCACCCATCTTCTCGACGAACTGCGAACACCAGGCAAGGACGGTCGCGGCGGGCACGTCGCCTTCCATCGGGCATCCGAACGAACAGGACAGTGACAGGTTGACCGCCACGTGGGCCTGTCGGGCCAGTGCGTTCACGTCCGACAGTGCGTTGAATGACTGTTCCCGGGTCTTGCGCAGGTGGGCCCGGTTGTGGCTCTCGCTCGCCGACATCACCAGGTTGAACTCGTCGGCACGCGCGTCGATCGCCCGTTCGGCGCCGCGTTCGTCGGGCACGAGTGCGCTGTAGGTCACTCCGGGCACACGCTCGATCTCGCGCAGCACGGTTTCGGCGTCTCGCAGCGCCGGGATGGCCTGGGGTGACACAAAGGCCGCGGCCTCGATCTTGGCCATGCCCGACTGCGACAATGCATTCACCAGTTCGATCTTGCTCACGGTGGGCACGAAGGCTTCTTCGACCAGCATCCCGTCACGCATCACGACCTCCTGCAGATGGATGGTCCTGCCGCCGGCGTTCCAAAGCTTGTTCATGCGACGATCTTTGTGCTGCCGCCCTATTCCGGGAACATGAACTGCACCTGCAGCCGCATCTGCCAGCTGGCGCCCTCGTCCGGATGCACGACGTTGTAGTAAGCGCCGAGCTGCGTGTTCACGGGCAGCTTGCCCAGGTGGAAGATCTTGCCGATGCCCATGCCCACGGGCACGGTCCAGCGTTGGCTGCTTTCGGCTTCCCAGTCGGCCGTGATCATCGGTCCAGTGTTGAGGTACAGGCCGCCGGGGAAGTTGTAGTTGACGAAGGGCTGCAACAGGAAGTTGTTGTACGCACCACCGCGATGGCTGCTGGACAGCGACCAGACGTTGTTGATCAGCATGCCGTACACCCAGGGGCTGCCGTGTTCGATGCGCAGCACCACGCCCTGCGGGCCCAGGCCCCAGTTCTTGTTGCCCAGTTCTTCGCTGGTGTTGGTTGGCAGTTGTGCGATCGCGCCGGCACCCCAGATCCAGCCGCCGGAGGCCGGCTTACTGGGTGAGAGCATGGCCGAGAACTGGATGTCGCCGAGGCCGAAGGTCGTGCCCTGGTCGGCGGTGAAGCCGGGCTGCCAGATCACCGGCGCGATGGTGCGCGTGATCAGGTTCCAGTCCTGGTCAATCGTCACCGGGATCACCGGCTGGATGTTCAGGATGTTCTGCGTGCCGCTGCGCGGCCCGACGTTGAAATTGGTGTTGTTCTGGAAGGGCAGGCTGACCATCGCGCCCACGGGGTTCTGCGCGATGCGCGCCAGTTCCTCGGCCGACAGTTCGGCGCGGGCCGATGCGGCACACAGCGCGCTGCTCAAGGCCAGCAGGGACAGGAAGTACGAGGCCCGCGCGCTGACGGGCCGCTGGGCCGCCGCGCTGCCCAAGTCGGTGGCCACATCGCGCAGCGGTAGGCCGGAGTTCTTGAAGTGTTCTGTGTGCATTTGCGAGACCCCAGTTCTTACCAAGGCATCATGCTAGGGACCTCGCATCTGCAGCTATTGATAGTTCCGGACAGTTCATGCCGCATCGCCAACGCACTCCACGCTCGCTGCCTTCAGACGGGGACGTGCGCGTGGCCACGGTGCGGCCGATGGCCGGCCTGCTGCGCGAACTGGGTCATGATCCCGCAGCGGTGTTCGGCGCCCGCGGTCTCGAAGCCACGGCATTCGACGACCCGGAGCGCCGCGTTCCGTTCGACCTTGCCGCCGATCTGGTGCTGCGCGGCAGCCAGCTCAGCGGCCGCGAGGATTTCGGCCTGCTGATCGGCGAGCGCTTCGACTTCGAAGACTTCGGCCTGCTCGGGCAGCTGATGTATCGCGCACCCACGGTCGGCGAGGCGCTGCGCGACCTGAGCCGCTTGCAGCACGTCGAGGACCGCGCCAGCGTCACCTACCTGCGCCCGTCGCAGGAGGGCATCGCCACGCTGGGTTATTCGGTCTTCGATCCCGACACTCCCGGCGTCGGACTGGTCTATGACCTGGTCATGGCGGTGGGCATGCGTCTGCTGCGCAGCATCGCGGGCCCGCAGTTCCGCGCTGTCGAGGTATGGCTGCCGCACGCAGCGCCGCGTCGCATCCGGGCGTACCGGCGCGCTCTCGGCGTGTCGTTGCAATTCGACGCGCCGCGGGCAGAGATCCGCTTTGAGGACCACTGGTTGCAGGCGCCGGTGGCCGGGGCCGATGCGTTGCAGCACGAACGGGTGCAGCGCGCGATCCTTGCCGCCGAGGCCGGCGTGCCGCCGGGGCTGGCGAGCCGCACGCGGGCGGCAGTGCGCGCGCTGCTGATGGTCGGCCACGTCTCTACGCCGTGTATTGCCGGCGCGCTCGGGCTGCACGAGCGCACGCTGCGCCGCCGCCTGGCGGCCGAGGGCGAGAACTTGCACCGCGTGGTGGCGCGGGCGCGGTTCGAGGTCGCCTGCCAGCTGCTGCGCGAGACGCGGCTGGGCCTGCGCGACATCGCCACGGCGCTTGGCTATGCCGAGGCCGCGGTCTTCGTGCGCGCCTTCCGCGCCTGGGCGGGTTGCACGCCTGGACAGTGGCGCGAGCACGGGATCGAGGCTGTACCCGGGGCCGCATCGGCACCACCGCGCCCACGGCGGCCTGGGTGAAGCTTCCCTTCACCGGGTCGCCGGCCTCGGTGCAGCGGCCATGCGCGGGCGCTCATCGGCCGACGTAGTCGACCCTGGCCTGTTCGATCGTGCCGTTGAACTTGAACGACGACGGGAAGTACTCGATGCCGACCGGCGAACCCAGATCGATGCCGAAATCCAGCCCGTCGTTGGCGGTGAACAGCAGCGGCGCGCTGACCGGTACCACGCCCGAGGCGAGCTCTCGCCCGCCGACCTTCAGCACCACCTTCAGCGGTCCGCCGGGCTTGCGTTCGACGTAGCTCGTCTCGACCTCGATGCGCGCTTTGCCCGCGGGCAGCTTGTCCTTCGCGCGGATGTGCGTGCGCATGATCTCGAACAGGTTGTATTCGTAGGAAAGGATGCCGTCCTTCAGGTACAGCGCCAGCCCGCCGGAGAAGCCGCCCAGCGCGTAGAGCACGCCGTTGGCATCGGCTGGCAGCACCGCGTCGACCACGGCCACGTTCGGCCGGTTGCCGAGCGCCGGGGCGTTGAACTCCGGGATGCGCGTGATCGCGCCGGGGAAGGTCCACGAGGTGTACGGCGGCTGCAGGCGCAGGTCGGGGCGGATCGCCGCCGTGTACAGCCCGCCGCCCACCGGCAGGCCGTTGTTGCGCGCGAACTCGGCCATGAACAGCGCCTTCATCGCCTCGACCTTGTCGGGATGCCTGGCCGCCAGGTCGTCGGCCTGCGACCAGTCCTCGTCCAGGTGGTACAGCTCCCACTTGTCGTTGACCGGGTTCCAGTCGCGCAGGTTCGGCAGGCCGGGCAGCCACGGCACGCGCGGCCCGAACACCGACGCCATCCAGCCGTCGTAGTAGATCGCGCGGCTGCCCATCACCTCGAAGTACTGCGCCTTCTTCGGCAGCTTGGCGCCGGCATCGGCGAAGGTCGCGGCAAAGCTGATGCCGTCGAACGGATCCTGCGCGATGCCGTCCACAGCTTCCGGCGGCTGGATGCCGAGCACGTCGTACAGCGTCGGCACGACGTCGTTGACGTGCAGGAACTGCGAGCGTGGCGTGCGCTCGGCCTTGATCTTCGCCGGCCAGCGCACCGTCATCGGGTTGCGCGTGCCGCCCAGGTAGCCGGCGACAAGCTTGGTCCCCTTGTACGGCGCGCCGCCGGCCCAGGCCCAGCCTGCGTGGTACATGTTGTCGGTCTTCGGCGTGCCCAGCGCCGCCAGCCCGCCCAGCGCATCCAGCGCCTTGAGCTGCTGCTCGGTGGTGCTCGGGATGCCGTTCTGCGCCATCAGCTCGCTGATCGTGCCGTTCTGGCCTTCGGCCGACGCACCGTTGTCGCCCCAGATGTACATCACGATCGTGTTCTTGCCGTAGCCCAGGCGGTCGATCTCGTCCACCACGCGGCCGACCTGCGCGTCCGCGTGCTCGCTGAAGCCGGCGTAGAGCTCCATCAGCCGGCGCTGGAACGGCCGCTGGCTCTCCGGGATCGAGTCCCACGACGCCAGGTTGGCGGGCCGCGGCGTGTTCTTGGCGTTCGGCGGGATCCAGCCGAGCTTCTTCGCGTTCGCGAATGCGCGCTCGCGGTACTGGTCCCAGCCGTCGTCGAACTTGCCCTTGTACTTGTCGGCCCACGCCGCCGGCACCTGGTGCGGGCCGTGCGACGCGCCCGGCGCCCAGTACATCAGGAAGGGCTTGTCGGGCGCCAGCGCGCGGTGCTGGCGCAGCCAGACGATGGCGTCGTCGGCCAGGTCCTCGCTCAGGTGGTAGTAGTCGTGGCCGCCCGAGGTCTTGGGATGCTCGACCTGCGTAGTATTGCGCACCAGCATCGGCTCGTACTGCGAGGCCTCGCCGGCGAGGAAGCCGTAAAAGTACTCGAAGCCGTAGCCGGTGGGCCAGTAGGTGAACGGTCCGGCGGCGGTGGTGTCCAGCGCCGGCGTGTTGTGCCACTTGCCCCACGCGCCGGTGCGGTAGCCGTAGTCGCGCAGCACCTGCGCCACGGTGGCGCTGCTGCGCTCGATCGTGCCCGAGTAGCCGTCCCAGTCGTTGGCCAGCTCGGTGATCTGGCCGCTGTGCACGCGGTGCTGGTTGCGCCCGGTGAGCAGCGCTGCACGCGTGGGCGAGCACATCGCAGTGGTGTGGAAGCGGTTGTAGGAGATGCCTCCATTGGCGATCTTGTCCAGCGTCGGCGTCTGGATCAGGCCGCCGTAGGTGCCGGCCTGCGCCGGGCCGACGTCGTCGATCAGCACGACCAGGATGTTCGGCGCGTCCTTCGGCAGCCGCGACCTGGCCGGCAGCGGGCTGTAGACCGATTCCTGGATCGTCGGCAGGGCGATGCTGCCCGAGGGCTTCGGCGGGAAGGGCAGCACCTGCTGGGCCGCGGCCGGCAGGACCATGACGAGGCCCAGCAGCAGCGTGCCCAGCAAGCAGGCGATGGCCAGCCATGGCCGCCACGGGAGGCAAGGGAAGTTCATCGTCGGGTTCCTTTCTGGATGGTCGTGGGTTCTGCCGCCAGAAGTCAGCGCCGGGCCTTGGCTGGTCCGCGCCTGCCGGGAGCGAGCGGCTGCTGTACGCGAGGCCCGACTGCCGGCTGCTGCAGTACAGCTACCTGCCGCGCGAGCCCTTCCCGCTGCGCGGCCCCCGGCTGCGTTGGGCCGGCTGTGCGCGGTCTGGGGCAGCGCACAGCCGGCCTGGGTGTGGGAACTGAAGTCCACGGCGCCGGATCAGGGCTTCAGCTGAGGTCGCGCAGCTCGCGCCGCAGGATCTTGCCCACCGTCGACTTGGGCAGCGCCTCGACGAAGCTCACCAGCCGCGGCATCTTGTAGCCGGTGAGCCGTTCGCGGCAGTAGGCCAGCAGTTGATCGGCGTCCAGCGTGGCACCCGGCGCCTTGACGACGAACAGCTTCACCGCCTCGCCGGACTTCGCATCGGGCACGCCGATGCAGGCACATTCGGCCACGCCGGGGCAGCCGGTGGCCACGTCCTCGATCTCGTTCGGGTAGACGTTGAAGCCCGAGACGATGATCATGTCCTTCTTGCGGTCGACGATCTTCAGGTAGCCGCGCTGGTCGAACACGCCCACGTCGCCGGTGCGGAAGTAGCCATCGGCGGTGAAGGCCGCCTCGTTGGCCTCGGGCTTGTTCCAGTAGCCGCTCATCACCTGCGGGCCCTTGACGACGATCTCGCCGGCCTCGCCCAGGCCCACCGCATTGCCCGCGTCGTCGAGCAGCTTGATGTCGGTGGACGGCATCGGCAGCCCGGTGGTGCCGCTGAACTCGGTCACCGTCATCGGATTGAAGCTGACCACCGGGCTGGTCTCGCTCAGGCCGTAGCCCTCGTGGATGATGATGCCGGTCATCGCCTGCCACTTGTCGGACACCGCGCGCATCACCGCCGCGCCGCCGCCGCCGGCCAGCTGCAGCCGCGACCAGTCGATCTCCTTGCCGCGCGGGTGCGCCACCAGCCCGGCGTAGAGCGTGTTCACACCCATGAAGACGGTCGGCCGCGCCGCCTTCATGGTGTCGATGAAGGCGTCGAACTCGCGCGGGTTCGGCACCAGCCAGTTGTCGGCGCCGATCGAGAAGTAGGTGATGAAGTTCACCATCAGCGCGAACACGTGGTACAGCGGGATCGCGGTGACGATGACCTGCTGGCCCTGCAGCATGTCGGCCGGCATGAAGGCCTTGAACTGCTGCACGTTGGCCACCAGGTTGCGGTGCGACAGCGCCGCGCCCTTGGACAACCCGGTGGTGCCGCCGGTGTACTGCAGGAACAGCAGGTCGTCGCCCTTCAGCGCCACCGGCGTGAAGGGCAGCTTCGCGCCCTCGGCCAGCGCCTCGGCCAGCGTGGTGCTGCCGGCCAGGCCGGCAGCGACCGGCGGGCTGGGCAGGGCCTTGCCGCTGCCGTCGCCGACACCATGGGTGATGATGGTCTTCAGCTGCGTCTTGTCCTTGACCGCGGCGACCGTGCCCGACACGCCGCTGAAGACGACGATGGTCTGCACGCCGGCATCGTTGAGCTGGTGCTCCAGCTCGTGCGCGGTGTACAGCGGGTTGACGTTCACCTGCGCCGCGCCGGCGCGGATGATGCCGAGGAAGGCGATCGGAAAGGCCAGCAGGTTGGGCGTCATCACCGCGATGCGGTCGCCCTTCTTCACGCCCAGCTTGTTCTGCAGGTAGGCAGCGAAGTCGCGCGACAGCCGGTCCACGTCGGCATAGCTGAGCGTCTGGCCGGCGCAGCGGAAGGCCGGGCGCTCGGCATAGCGCTGCATCGCCTCTTCCATCATCTGCGTCACCGACGCGTGCGCGTCGGCATTGATCTCGTGGGACACGTCGCCGTAGCTGGCTTGCCAATGTCTGTTGCTCATCTCCGTCTCTCCTTATTTACGCAGCAGGCGCTGCACTTCCTCGATGTTGGCGGTGACGCGACGGTGTACCAGATCGAAGGCCTCACGCTGCGATTTCGCCGCGGCATCGGCCAGCTCGCGCACGTCGGCCAGCGCCATCTCCAGGCTCGCCAGCGCCAGGTCGTCGAGGTGGCGCACGCTGTCCTTCGGCCCGATGACCGACATCACCTTGGCCACGGCCTGGACCTCGCCGACACGCTCCTTCAGCTGCGCCATCTGGCGCGCCACCATGTCCTGCAGGCCGGCGTAGGACCTCTTGTTGGCCTCGACGATGGTCTCCAGGTCGGTGCGCCAGCCGCTGACCAGCCGGCCGGCCAGCCCGGCCAGTTCCAGCTTGCCCAGGCGGGCCAGCAGCTCGCTCAGCGACGCCGCTTCCGTGGTGTCGGCGCCGGCAGTGGCCGTCTGCCGCTTGTGCACCGGTCGCTTGGTTGCCGGCGCAGCCTTGCGCGCCGGAGGGCTACGCTTGGCCGCGCTCATGACCGGGCCGCCTTGGCGCGCCGCGCCGCACGTTCGGCCGAGGTGCCGACGCGGAACTTCACCGCCATGTCGAAGCCAGTCTTGGTGAAGGCCAGCACGTCGGCGAAGTCGGCATCGTTCAGGCGCCGCGCATCGTCGTTGCCGCGGTACAGGTTGGCGAGTTCGCGCTCGCGCCCGGCCAGCGCAACCAGGCTGCCGATGCCCAGCGCGTCGAGCGCCTTCCACAGCTGCGGGTTGTAGGTGCGCGCTAGTTTCAGCGCAAAGGGCACCGGGTCGCGGCGGCCGAGCGCGCTGGCCAGGCGCAGGACCACTTCCATCGGCAACGCCGCCTTGCCGACCTCGGCCTGCTCCAGCAGGCGCGGGTCGGCAATGGAGACCGCCTCGCTGAGCTCGCGCAGGCTCATGCCGGCGCCTTCGCGCGCCTGGCGCAGCATCGAGCCCGCCTTCTCCAGCGACCGCTGCTGGCGCGGCTGCTGCGCGCCGGCCTTGGCCAGGTTCAGCGACAGTTCGCCGGCGCTGCCGGCGATGCCCAGCACGTTGTCGGTCCAGCGGCGCAGTTGCTGGGCCACGTCGAACATCGAGGCCGCCGGGTTGAACACCTGGCTCGGCTTTGCTGCCGCGCCGCTC
This sequence comes from Rubrivivax sp., assembly GCA_035438245.1. Lineage (GTDB taxonomy): Bacteria > Pseudomonadota > Gammaproteobacteria > Burkholderiales > Burkholderiaceae_C > Rubrivivax. The sequence continues at coordinate 33,903 of DAORHX010000002.1, read as the reverse complement.
GTCTTCTTCGCCATGCATCGTCTCCTGGGGTGCGGTCAGCGCCGCGTGGTCTTGGCGGCGGCCTTCGGCGACTTGCGCGCCGCCCTTGGTGCCTTGGCCGGCTTCTCGGGCTCCGGCTGCAGGGCCGCCGCCGCGGCCTTCAGCTCGTCGAAGGCTTCCTGCGTGTGCCGCGCCAGCTCGGCCAGCCCCGGCAGGGCCACGCCGTTGCCGACGAAGCCGAAGTCCATGGAGCCGGCATACGAGGCCAGCGTGACGTTCAGACCCATGCCGGCAGCGATCGACGAGATCGGGTACATGCCGTTCATGCGCGCGCCGCCCAGGTACAGCGGCGTGGCGCTGCCGGGCACGTTGGACAGCACGAAGTTCGCCAGCGGCCTGGTCGGCGTCGGCGCACGGTGCGACAGCTCGGCCTCGGCCTCGGCCAGGCCGAATGCGGCGATCGCATACAGCATCGCCGTGTCCTTGGACATGCGGCGTAGCTCCTCCTTGGCCGCGGCAGCGTTGGCCATCGTTGCGCGCATGCGCTCGGCCACCGTCAGCGCGCGCGGCCCCAGCGGCACGAACATCGCCGTGACCTTGGTCGTCGCCTCCTTGTCGCCGGGTTCGCGCAGCGAGATCGGGCACATCACCACCAGCGGCTGCCCCGAAGACCGGCCCAGACCTGCCAGGTAGCGCTGCAGCCCGGCGTCGACGACGGTCACCGCGAAATCGTTCAAGGTGCCGCCGAAGGCCTTGCTCGCCGCCTTCATCTCGGCCAGCGGCAGCGACAGCGTGGCGATCGAACGTGCCGTGCGCAGCCTTTCGTTGAGCGGCGTACGCGGTGCGGAGAAGGGCTCGCTGCCCGCCTTGCCGGCGCCCAGCAGGCGGCTCAGGCTCTTCTTCACCAGGCCGACCGTCAGCCCGGCCACCGCCGCGGTCTGCGAGCGCGCGGTCTTCTGCAGCGCCGTGACGCGGTCGAGCAGGCTCTTCGGCGGCCGCGGCCGCGGCGCCGACAGCTGCACCGCGAAGAAGGGCTCGATGCGCCTGCCGGTGGCGGCCTCGTTCATGCTCGCCAGCAGCAGCGCCATCGCCGACGCGCCGTCGACGATGGCATGGTGCAGCCGCACGAACACCGCGAAGCCGCCGCCGGCCAGGCCTTCGATGAAGAACACCTCGAAGCCCGGGCGGCTGCGGTCCATCACCGTCTCGTGCAGGCGCTGCACCACCTCCAGCAGCGTGTCCTCGCCGGCCCCCGCGGGCAGCGCCAGATGGTGCACGTGGCGCATCAGGTCCACCGACGACGCCGCCTTCCAGCGGGGCGCACCGGTGAGCGGGAACTCCGGCACGTAGGTGAAGGGCGCCACCGGCGTGGCGGCACGGAAGGCATGCACCAGCTCGCGCACCGGCGTGCGTGCGCCCGCCGCCGGCGCGTCGAAGGTCATCAGCGCGCTCACATGCTTGGGGCTGTCGGCCGTCTCGGTCAACAGGAACATCAGGTCCAGCGGCGGAATGGTCTTGCTCATCGGTGCGTCTCCTCGGTTCTTGTGGGTCGGTTCAGAAGCGCACGCCCATGCCGACCGCGTAGGCGCTGCGGTCGCGGATGCCATCGTAGGGCGTGTCGTTGCGAATGAAGGTCGCACCGATCTCGGCGAACAGGAACGACTGGTAGACCGCGCGCAGCAGCACGCCTCCGACGTAGCGGCCCTCGACCATCGAGCCGTCGACCGCATAGCCCTGCACGTCCTGCGACCACAGCAGCACGGGGATCAGATCTAGCCCGCTGGTCGGCCGCGGCAGCGAGAACTGCAGCGCCAGCCGGTAGCCCCAGTTGAACGAGGTGGCGAAGCCGTCGACGGCGCAGGAGTTGAATCCGCCCTGGCACACGCCGTTGTAGCTGGCGGTGCCGAAGTTCGGGTTGCGGCCGATGCGCTCGATGTCGGTGCCGGGCATGTCCGGCGCCCACTGCAGCGCGACCTCCGCGGTCAGCTGCGCGTCGGCCAGTCCGAGGGTGGGCTGAAGGTTGAAGCGCCCGCCCAGCAGCAGCTGCGTGCGGTTGACCTCGATCTGCCCGGCATACGTGGCGCCCGGCCCCAGCTCTGCCGCGGCCGCATAGGGCCCGCCCTGGCCGGCGGCGCCCTGGATCAGCGTCGGGAAGTTGCGCTGCACCGGCAGGCCGAAGAAGGTGCTGAGCTCCGCCGACAACGCCACGTTGGCAAAGCCGGTGGTGGCGCTGATCGCCGCCGCCTGCACGCCGTTGACGTACTCGTTCTGGATCGCCATGCCGACCTTGCTGTTCGGGTCCTTCGGGATCATGTTCACCGACGGCAGCGTCGAGTTGAAGCGCGTGTAGTAGATGCCGAACTCGGTGTTCAGCGGCTCGACGAAGTAGCGTGCCGCAACGCCCCACTGCCCGCTCTTGCGGCCGTCGATCGGCGGGATGACCGGCGCCCAGATGCCCAGCAGGTACTGCGCGCGGTCGGGCAGCGGGACCGCGATATTGGCGCCGTAGCAGCCGCGGTTGGCCTGCGAGTCGATCAGCCCGGCGATCGTGCCGCAGGGCGGGATGGTGCTGCGTTCCCAGTCGTAGGTGTAGAAGGCCTCGATGTTCAGCCCCTCGCGGGTGATGAACGATCCCCACAGCCTGCCCACCGGGATCAGCGCGTCCTCGGGCCGGCCGCCGGGCCGGCCCAGCGCCGCCAGGTTCAACGGGTTGAAGGCGTTGATGCCGGTGTACAGCAGGCCCTCGCCCCAGTTCACCACCTGCCGGCCCAGGCGCGCGCTGAAGCGGTTGTCGCCCAGGTCCCAGTTGCCGTACACATAGGCGTCGAGCAGTTGCACGCCGTCGAACTGCTCGGCGCGGTACATGTTGGCGTCGTTCAGGCGTGCGCCAGGTACGTAGCCGTTGTTCATGTGCCCGTGCGGCACGCCGCCCTGGTTCAGCTCGTAGTCGTACCAGCCGCGGGCGCGCACGAACACACCGTACTGATTCCGGTAGCGCAGCTCGAGGTCGCTGAGCCAGGTGGCGGGCGCGCTGACCACGTCGCCCTTGCGGTAGTTGAGGTTGCCGTCGTCGCCCACCGCCACCGGCGACGATGCGCCCGGGTACTGGTTGGCGTTGTTGAAGCCGATCAGGCTGGCATCGGGGTTGCGCATGCGCATGCCGGCACCGATGGTGATGACGTTGTTCCAGGCGCCGCGCAGGTCGTCGTTGATGACGAAGCCCAGCCCGAAGACCGGCGTGGTACCAGCCAGCGCCACCAAGCAGGCGAGCCGCCGCAGCACAGCCCAATGAAGCAGTGAAGCGCCCATCGTCGTGCCTCCGCGTCAACGCGTGCCCAGCCGGCGCAGGTTGCTAGGCAGGAAGTCGACCGTGTCGCCGACCCAGCCGAAGCGCCAGGGTTGGCGCTCCTCGTTGTCGAGAAAGCTGATCAGGTAGGAGCGCGCCAGCAGGTCGTAGTGGATGGTGGCGCGGTACCACGGCACCATCACATCGTAGAACTGCATCGTCGCGTGGTCGCCGACACGCCACAGCTGGCCGGCGGCGTTGTACGCGTCTTCGCCCACCACCTGCCATGTGTCCTCGTCGACGTAGAAGGTGCGCTTCGGATAGCGATGCCGCGCGCCGGGCCGCAGCGTGGCTTCGACCACCCACACTCGATGCAGCTCGTAGCGCAGCAGCTCGGGCTTCGGGTGCCCCGGCTGGATGATGTCGCGGTAGCGCAGCGACTTGTCCGACAGCTTGTAGGCGTTGTACTGGATGAACATCTCGCGCTTGCCGACGATCTTCCAGTCGTAGCGGTCGGGCGCGCCGTTCCAACCGTCGTACTGGTCGGACACGCGCATGCCCTGGGTGCGCGGGTCGATGTCGTCGTGCGACAGGCTCGGCACGCGGCGCACGCGCTGCCAGCGCGTGTCGAACACCCAGGTGTCGCGGCTGCGGGCCACCGGGTCGATCGGCTCCCACACCAGCGTCATCTGCCCTTCGATGCCGGCCGGCGCCAAGTAGGTGCCGCGCAGGTTGAACAGCCGGTTCGGCCGCGGCTCGTTCATGTAGCCCTGCTGGTCGAAGGCGAAGTAGTCGTTGACGCGCACGGTGAACGAGCGCCCGTTGGCCGCGACCGGGAACCAGGTGAAGGTGCGGTTCACCGAACCGCCGCGCCAGCGCAGCACGTGGTTCCACATCACCTGGCGCGCTTCGTCGGGGATGGGGAACGGCACCGCGCTGCGGCCCACGTCGAGCAGCCGGTCCCCTTCAGTACGTGCCAGAGGTGCCTGCGTCTTCACCTCGTCGAGCACGGCCTGCGGCCAAGCCGCGCTGCGCCGCGTCGGGTAGACCTGCATGCGGAAGGTGTCGGGATACGCAGCCAGCAGCGCCAGCTGGCCGGGCGACAGCTTGTCGCGATACTGCTCGGCGTTGGCCGCGCTGATCGTGAACAGGATCTTGTCGTCGGCGAAGGGGTCGGTGTAGCCGGTGGCCTCGTCGATGGGCTTGGCCGGCAGACCGCCAGTCCACGGCGGGATGCTGCCGTCGGCGTTGCCGGCACGCTCGGCGCCGACCGGCGTGAGGTCGGCGCCCAGCCGCTCCAGGTCGGCAGGCGTGATGCTCGCGCGCGCCGGCAGGACGCCGCACAGCGCGGTCGCACTCAGCAGGAAGATCAGGAACCGCATGGCGCACACTCCGATCCGTGCAACAACGGCTGCCGCGACCGCGACCGCGACCGCGACCGCGACCGTGGCAGGCGCTCGACCTTGTCAGCGTGCGTGCGCGGGCTTCATCGTGGCCGGGTCGAACTTCGGCAGCGGCTTGATGTAGGACTCGAGCAGTTCCCCGGCGCGCTGGCTGGTCAGCACATCGGCCGGGTCGAGCTTGGTGAGGGTGCGCGCCGCGGGATTCGGCTCCCACACGTCCTCGCCCGTCAGCCGGCCCTCGTCGTCGTAGGGCCAGAACATCTGCATGCCCGGCACGGTGATCAGGTAGTACGCGTTCTCGTCGTCCACCTGGATGCCGTTGGCGATCAGCGTCTTGCCATAGGTCTGCTGGTACATCGTCGACACCGACGCGATGAAGTTGTCGGCCACCGCGACCTGCTCGTTGTCGGTGTAGAAGATCGACTGGTTGGTCTGCGCCCACACGGCATAGAAGCCCTTCACGGCTTCGGTGCCGCTGAGCGTGGCGTGGTTGCCCGCCACCTCGAAGTGATACACGGGGTTCTCGCACATCATGTCCGGCGCAAAGATCTCCGGATAGCGCCCGCCGATCTCCAGGTAGCGGTGGCGGTAGTAGGCCTGCAGCAGGAAGCGGTGGCGCGGATTGGTGGTTACCGCCAAAAGGCGGTCGATGGCATCGTTGGTCTTGCGAACGTCGTGGGAAAGCATGTCCTCGTCTCCTTGTCGTCGTGAAAGATCCTTGTTAGGGCAACCGTGCCACCCGGGGTGGCGTGTCCGACCGCCGTTCAGCACCGAAGGCGCCTTCTCCTTCGGCCGGTCCATGTGCAGCGGGGGATGAGCACGCCTGCGGCGGCGGAAAACGCGGCCGCAGCGTCGGCCGGCGACGGGCCCGGCAGGTGCCCTGTGTGAATGCCCTCATCGTGTCTCCCCTTACTTGTTGCTCAGCGTCGGCGTCTGGATCCGCCCGCCGTAGGTGTTCGTGAAGAAGGGTTCCAGCGCGCCGTTCAGGCCTTCGCAGCGCTCAGCGCGGCCTGCAGCTTGGCCTCGTCGTCGTGCGTCAGCGAGGTCTTCAGCATCCTGCCGCCAGTGTCGCGCAGTTCGTCGAGCACCTTGTCCGGCGTCGACTTGCGCACCAGCACGAACAGCGCCGAGCTGCCGGCGTGCATGCTCGACGCCAGCTCCTTCATGAACTTGTCATCGATGCCGACGTCGGCCAGCGTACCCGAGATCGCGCCGGCGCTTGCGCCGACCGCGGCGCCAAGCAGTGGCTTCATGAAGATCAGCCCGATCAGCGTGCCCCAGAAGCCGCCGCTCAAGGCGCCGGCGCCGGCGAGATTGATCGCCTGGTGCAGCTTGACCTTGCCGTTGTCATACTTGGTCGCGACTACCGCGTCCTCGAGGTCAATCAGGTAATCCTTCTGCAGCCAGCGCAGATTCAGCCGCACCTCCTCGGCCTGGTAGGTGTCGTCGTAGGCCACCACCACCAACGTGCTCATGCCGTGCTCCTTTCTTGGCTGTCGCGCGGCCCGATCACTGCTTGACCGGCTGCACCGCCACCGCGACCGCGTCGGTGAAGATCAGCTTCATCTGGTCGCCAACCTTGACGCCGTCGAGCATCTTGGGATCCTTCAGCTTGACCTCGGTGAAGTGACCCAGCGGGCCGCGCACCGTCACCGTGCCGACCGCGGTGTTCAGCGCCCAGATGTTCGACACTGTCGTCACCTGAACCACGCCGCTGACGCCGGGCATCGTCTTCTTCGTGCCTGCGCTGGCGGCGGTCGAGACGGTCATCATGCGGATGCCGTCACCCTTCTGGAAGTCGAGCGCGACGGCCTGGTAGTACTTCAGCGACACGGTGTCGCCGACCTTGACGTTGTTCAGTCCCTTGACCTGCGGGTCGACCGAGACGGCGAACTCGTTGCCGGCCGGGCCCTTGACCGTGACGATCCGGTTCTTGGCATCGATCGCCGTGACGACGGCCGTGATCTCGACGGCCTGCATGCTGGCTGCGGCGTCTTCCACCTTGACCGGGTTAGCGGCGGTCTGGGCCGTGACGGGCAGCGCGACCGCCAGTCCGGCAGACAAGGCGCAAAGCAATGGGACAACCTTCTTCAACGTGACTCTCCTTGATGGGGCCGCAACGACCCTGTGCCGTCGCGTGCCGATGGTCAATCGATTTCTTGGCCTGGGGTCCGGCCTACCGGACCGGCTCGACCTCGCCCGGCCGCCACGCTTTCGTGAAGAAGGGTTCCAGCGGGCCGTACAGGCGCAGGATCACGAACCAGCCCTTGCCGGGCACGGTCTGGATCCAGTTGCCGCGCGGCACACCGGCCGGCTGCTGCGGACTGAAGACCACCGTCGTCGAGCCGTCGGCGCCGGCCTCGGCCGCCGGCGACGGATAACTCTGGCTGCCGGCGCGCGGGTAGGCCTGCGGCGTGTCGAGCATCGAGCGCGTCTGGTTGTCGTACAGCGTCAGCGACCAGAAGTTGGCGTAGGGGATGCCCTTGGGCAGCGTTAGCTTGTAGGTCTTGCCGCCGTCGAAGAACTGCTTGTTCGCGTCCTGCATCGCCAGCAGGTACTGTGAACCGACGCCGGGCAGGCGCATCGCCATCGCCGGCGTGATGCCGGTGATGCCGTAGAAGAAGGCGCTGCGCGCATCGAGCTGGCGGTAGCCGGTGGTCGGGAAGGGCTTGACGCCTTCACGCGTGACCATCGGGATCGGCGTTTCGAACTCGTAGCCGCTCTGGAACAGGAAGTTCGTCCAGGCCGAATCCGGGTAGTAGTACCAGGATGGATCGCGAGGCGCCATCAGCAGCGTGCGTGACGCCGCATTGCCCACCGCGACCGCCTCCCCGAGGATCTTCTTCATGCGCGCGTCCGGCGCGAAGGGTTTGCCCTTGACGATGCCGATCGCCGCCAGCGGCCCCATCAGCTCGGGGTCCAGCGCGGTGGCCGGTTCGCGCTGGACCAGGTCGTTCAGCAACTCGAAGTAGCTGGAATCGTTCGGCGGCACGGTGTTCATCACCTTGCCGCTGCCTTCGTGGAACACCATCGCCGGCGGCGGCTCGATGCGCGACAGCCGCGCCTTGCCGTCCAGGAACTGCGCGATGCTGGTGCCTTCGCCTCCGGCGTTGTAGGGATAGATCTTGGTGTGTTTGCGGATCAACTCGACCGCCGGCTGCGGGTCGTTGTTCTCCAGGAACATGCGGCCCAGGATCAGCACCTTGTTCGTGCGTGCGCGGGCCACGTAGAACCCGCCCTCGGGCACCGGGCCGTCGTAGCCGGGCGGCAGGATCAGGTATCGGCCGCCTTCCGCACGGTCCGGCCCCGGGACGCCGAAATCGATGACCCAGCGCCACCAGGCGTCGTCGAGCGTGCCCAGCGCCTTGGGCGGCGTCTCCAAGACCATCGGCCCTTTGCTCAGGTCGAGCGTGCCGACGAAATACACGGTGTCGGCGTTGGCCGTCAGGAACAGCGACTTCGCGTCCATCAACTTCGAGAACACCAGGATCTGGTTGTCCTGCACGCCGGCGGCGAGGAAGCCGCGGCGGATGGCCTCGAAGTTCGCCCCCTGCATCGTGTTGACGAAGGCCTCGTAGGCGTGCGTGAAGTCGATGTGCTCGTAGACCTTGGCGGCGGTCGCTGCGCTGGGCATGCCGTCCTTGAAGTCCAGCGTGCCGATGCGAGACTGCACCGTGCCGGGCGTGGTGATCGCAACAGGAACGGTTTGGGCCAGTGCCAGGCTGGCACTTGCTAGCAGCGCGCCGGCGACGAAGGTGCGGAGGAAGGGGTGCGGGTTGAGCATATGCGCTTTCATGTCAAAGTTCTGGAACCTCTATTGCTTCGCGCGGTACGTGCCATAGATCAGCTCGCGTTCCCCGGGAGTCAGCTGCTCGGGGCCGAGCTTGACGCTGAGCTTGTCGAGCTTGCCGGTGAAGGGGAAGGGCACCTGGTAGTCGCCTGCGTCCACCGGCGTGCCGGTATCGATGGCGACGTTGAAGGTCTCGACCCAGCCGATGCCCACCGGCAGGCTGTGTGGCATCTGGCGCGTGTCGACGACCTTGCCGTCCACCTTCAGCGTGCCGGTACCACCCTTGCCCATGCCCGGGCCGTCGTACTTCCAGTCGAATTCCAGCGTGTGCCTGCCCGGGGCGAGCGCCTCCTGGCCCTGCCACTTCACCTGCGCCAGCTGGAGCAGGTTCCAGGTGAAGACCGGGCGGCCCTTCAGCAGGTAGAAGCCATAGCCGGCGAAGCGGCCGCCGTCGGTGACCAGCATGCCCTCGGCGCCGCCTTGCGGCACCTGGATTTCGGCGGTGATCGTGTAAGACTTGTTCAGCAGGTTCGGCGCGCCGGCCACGCCGGGGAACGGCACGTTGCTCAGTTCACCGCTGTAGGTGAAGGTGTCACGTCCCATCGTGTAGCTGGGCTTGACGCCCAGGAAGCGCGGCAGCACCCGGTCGTCGAGCGGGAAAACACGGTACTTCGACGCCTCCAGGATGAACAGCTGCTGCATGTCGCGCAGCTTGTCCGGCATCTTCGCGGCCAGGTCCTCGTACTGCGTCCAGTCGCGGTTCAGGTCGTAGAGCTGCCACTTGAAAGCGTTGATCACGTCCGGCGCCGGCGGCTTGAGCGACACGTCCCACGGCGGGCTCGACGGTGGCGCCGAGGCGATCCAGCCGTCGTGATAGATCGCGCGTGAGCCGAACATCTCGAAGTACTGCGTCGTGCGTTGGCCGGGCGCCTTGGGCTCGTCCCAGGTGTAGGCCATGCTGATGCCTTCGATCGGCCGTTGCGCGATGCCGTTGACCATCACCGGCTGCGGTAGCTTCGCCGCGTCGAGGATCGTCGGGACGATGTCGATCACGTGGTGGAACTGGTTGCGCACGCCGCCCACGTTCTTGATGCGCGCGGGCCACGACATGACCATGCCGTTGCGCGTGCCGCCAAAGTGCGAGGCGACTTCCTTGGTCCACGGATAGGGCGTGTCGAAGGTCCAGGCCCAGCCCACGGCGTAGTGCGGGTAGGTCTGGTCGGTACCCCACTGGTCGTAGAACTTCAGGTTCTGTTCGACCGTCGGATGGATGCCATTGAGCACGGCGAACTCGCTGTACAGGCCGTTGAGCGTGCCTTCGGGGCTGGCGCCGTTGTCGCCGGAGATGAAGATGATCAGCGTGTTGTCCAGTTTGCCGGCGTCCTGGATGGCCTGGATGACGCGGCCGATCTCGTGGTCGGTGTAGGCCAGGTAGGCAGCGTAGACGTCGGCCTGGCGCGTGTAGAGCTTCTTCGCGTCGGCCGACAGCGACTCCCACTTCGGGATCGTGACCGGCCAGGGCGTGAGCTTGGCGTCCGGCGGAATCACGCCGAGCTTCTTCTGGTTCTCGTAGATCTGCTGACGCACCGCCTCGTAGCCCTTGTCGAACAGGTGCATGTCGCCGACCTTCTTGACCCACTCCGGAGTCGGGTGGTGCGGTGCGTGCGTGGCGCCCGGGGCGTAATAGATCATGAACGGCCGCTCGGGCTGCACTTCGTTGAGCATCCGGATGCGCTGCACCGCCTCGTCGGCCATCGCGGTGATCAGGTTCCAGCCGGGCTTGCCCAGGTAGGGCTGGATCGGCGTGGTGTTGCGGAACAGGTTGTTCGGCTGCCACTGGCTGGTGTCGTCGCCGATGAAGCCGTAGTAGTAGTCGAAGCCCTTGATCGGCCCGGTGGGCCAGTCGGTGAAGGGGCCCGCCTGGCTGGTCACCCACTGCGGCGTGTTGTGGTCCTTGCCGAACCACGAGGTGTCGTAGCCGTTCTGTCGCAGCATCTCGCCGATGGCGACGGTGTCGCGCTTGATCACGCTGTCGTAGCCGGGGTAGCCGGTGGCCTGGTCGACCACGACGCCGGTGCTGACCGAGTGGTGGTTGCGGCCGGTGAGCAGCGCCGCCCGCGTGGGCGAGCACAGCGCGGTGGTGTGGAAGGCGGTGTAGCGCAGCCCCGCCTTGGCGACGCGATCCAGCGTCGGCGTGGGGATCACGCCGCCGAAGGTCGACGGCGCGCCGAAACCTTCGTCGTCGATCATGACCAGCAGCACGTTGGGCGCGCCCTTGGGGGGCGTCAGCAGCGACGGCCACGAGGGCGTCGACTGTGCCGCGTTGGTACCGATGGCGCCGGCGAAAGGCGCGGGCGCGGCTGGCAGGTAGCGTCCATCGACGGGCGCGGTGTAGCCGGGCGCGCCCGGCACCGGCTGCGCCGACGCGAGGCTCGCGCCCAGCAAGCCGGCGAGTGTGAGCACGACCGCCGATGCGGTGCGATGCAGCGTCATGAAACTCTCCCTTCGTGGACTTATTGGCTTCGTGGCTCGGGCAGTTTAGGGAGCCGAGATCGCGGCGAATTGATGTTTCCGGACAGCAGGACTTCAACCGCCGCAATGTCCTGATCACGATGTGGGCCTGGATCCGCCTCTCGAAGACACGGAGATGCGCATATCGCAGAGCTCGATGCCAATGCGGTTCGGATCGAGCCTGGCCCTCACGAGGGCGGTAACGGTCAGGACAAAGGCACGCCGTCCAGCGCGCGCATCTGCTGGTGCAGCAGCGCGGTCATCGCGCCGCGTTGGCGCCGCGGCGGCCGGCTTGATCAGCGTGCGAACACCAGGCCGCGGAAGCCCTGTTCCCCGGCCTTGAGCTTCTTGCACTCCTTGCCTTGAACCCGGATGCCACCGTCATCGCTGAGCAGTTGCAGTTCCGAACTGCCGGGCCAGCCAAATAGCGCTTCGGGCCGCAGCGAGCCCAGCGCCGGCTGCGCCAGGCGTTGCGGGGTGTCGTCGCCGCCGCGCCAGTGGAACAGCGCGAACGTGCCTTCGTCGGCGGTGGGTCCGCCGACGACCAGGTAGCCGTCGGCCACACGGGTCAGCGCGCGCACGCCGCGCCCGCCCAGGTCCAGCGCCAGCGCCGGGCCGAAGCGCGGCGCCTGGCCCGCGATCACCTCGGCCGGGTTCCGCAGCGGCAGCACCAGCGCCTTGTCCTCGCGCAGCGGGTTGCGAAAGCCGATCAGCAGTGCGCCGTCGCTGGTGTGCGTCAGGCCCTCCACATTGAGCCCGCCGGGCGCCTCGGGCGCCTTCCTCGCGGCATCGTCGAGTTGCCAGCGCTGCCCGGCCTCGCTCGCCACGACGGCGTCGAGCAGACGGGCCGACGCCGTGCCTACCGGGCGCAGCGTTGGCGGCGTTGTGCTGCGGTCGATGTCGGTGGCGAAGATGCGGTCGCGCTGCGGCGCGGGCCTCGCCTTGCCGTTGCGGCCCAGCGAGCCGATCCAGTAGATGCGCTCGCCGATGCGCGTGCCGGCTTCCAGGTCCGCCTCGTCGCGGCCGGTGCGCAGAAAGGCCTGCAGCGGCACGGTGGCCAGCACCTGGGGCCGGTCGCGCGCGTAGATGCGCAGCTCGTTGTCCTCGTCGCCGGCGACGACGAAGTGCGCGGCGTCCAGCGCCACCGCGGCCGAGGCATCGCACAGGCCGTCGTAGCGCAGCGTGCCTTGGGCAAAGGCGCTGGCGCCGCACAGCAGCAGGCTCAGTAGCGGGGTGCAGAGCCGCATCGGCAGGGTCGGTGGGCGTCGTGCGAGCATGGCCGCCGATGCGGTGCGATGCAGCGTCATGGGTCTCCCCCTTCGTGGGTTCGTTGGTCTTTTCGCGCGCAGTGTAGAGAGCCGGAATTTGAGCGGATTGATGTTTTTGGACACTGTGACCTCAAACGCCGCGCGAAGCGCGACGCATGTCAGAGGAGCACGACGCGTTTTGGACGTAGGGCGACTACAGCGTCCGGTTGGCGGCTTCGGCATCGGCTAGCGCCACCCCCACACCTCTGTTCCTGGCCAGCTTCACGGCCTCAAGCTTGAGATTCCGGCTGACCGATGCGCGGCACGCACTCCCCGGGAAAGAGGGTGATGAGGCCGAACTGACCTGAACGATAGTCTCTGGAACAGTAGTCCCGCTTACCGACGCTCACATGATCAAATTTACCTACGTGTTTCCCCGGTTTCGGGATTCCGGGCCTTGCGACCCGCACCCTGCTCGGATAGAACCGAGCCAGTCACCACGCCGGAACGTTTCGCCCGGCCGAGTGACTCAACCAAGAACCAGTCGTCGGGAATCAGCAAATGCGAAACAGCACGGCCCCGCAGGGGGCCGAAGGTTCGGCCGCGCCATTGGCGATCGAGCAGCGCCCACCCGAGCGCGGGCTATCGGGGCTTGAGGCCCTTTGCCTGATCGCCCGGCTGCATCAAGTGGCCGCCGATCCGGCGCACCTGGCCCATCAACTCGGCTGGCCCCCAAGCCATTCACCCAGCCCGTCAGACCTGCTGCAGGCTGCCAGGCACCTGGGCCTCAAAGCCAAGCTCAGCCGCAGCAACCTCGACCGGCTGGCGCTGGTCCCGCTGCCCGCGCTGGCGCTGCTGCGCACCGAATCAGGTGCCATCACCCCCGTGGTCCTGGCGCAATGCGACGGCAAGCGCGTGCTGTTCCAGGACCCGTCCGGCGCCATCCAAGGTGGGCGCCCGGTCATCGAACCGTTCAGCGTCTTCGCCGAGCAATGGACCGGCGAACTGATTCTGATCAGCAGCCGCGCCAGCCTGGCCGGCGAACTCGCCCGCTTCGACTTCAGCTGGTTCATCCCCAGCCTGGTCAAGTACCGCAAGCTGTTCGGCGAAGTGCTGCTCGTGTCGCTGTTCCTGCAACTGTTCGCGCTGATCAGCCCGCTGTTCTTCCAGGTGGTGATGGACAAGGTGCTGGTGCACAACGGCCTGAGCACGCTGGACGTGCTGGTCATCGGCCTGCTCGTCGTCGTCGTCTTCGAAAGCGTGCTTACCGCACTGCGCACCTACGTCTTCAGCCACACCACCAGCCGCATCGACGTGGAACTGGGCGCACGGCTGTTCCGTCACCTGGTGAACCTGCCGCTGGCCTACTTCCAGGCGCGGCGCGTCGGCGACTCGGTGGCGCGCGTGCGCGAGCTGGAGAACATCCGCAGCTTCCTCACCGGCAACGCCCTCACACTGGTGCTGGACCTGGTGTTCTCGGTGATCTTCATCGCCGTGATGCTGGTCTACAGCGTGCCGCTGACGCTGATCGTGCTGGTGAGCCTGCCGCTGTACGTGCTGCTGAGCTTGAGCCTGATGCCCATCCTGCGCGCCCGGCTGAACGAGAAGTTCGCCCGCGGCGCAGAGAACCAGGCATTGCTGGTCGAAGCCATCACCGGCATCCAGACCGTCAAGGCCAGTGCGCTGGAGCCCACGCTGGCCCGACGCTGGGACGACCAGCTGGCCGGCTACGTGTCGGCCAGCTTCCGCACCAGCACGCTGGCCAGCTGGGGCCACGAAGGCATCAACCTGATCGGCAAGGTGGTCGGTGCCGCCACGCTGTGGTACGGCGCCCGGCTGGTGATGGAGCACCAACTCTCGGTGGGCCAGTTCGTCGCCTTCAACATGTTCGCCCAGCGTGTGGCGCAGCCGATCATGCGCATGGCCCAGCTGTGGACCGACTTCCAGCAAACCGGCATCTCGATGGCGCGGCTGGGCGACATCCTGAACACCCGCACCGAAGTGCCGCCCGCCGCGGCCGCCCAGCTGCCCGCGCTCAAAGGGCGCGTCCAGCTCGATCAAGTGACCTTCCGCTACCGGCCCGAAGCGCCACCGGTGCTGCAAGCCCTGAGCCTGGACGTGCGGCCCGGCGAAGTCATCGGCATCGTCGGGCGCAGCGGCAGCGGCAAGAGCACGCTGACCAAGCTGGTGCAGCGCCTGTACACGCCCGAGCAGGGCCGCGTGCTGGTGGACGGCATCGACATCAGCCTGATCGACGCTGCGCAGCTGCGCCGCCAGATCGGCGTGGTGCTGCAGGAGAACTGGCTGTTCAACCGCAGCGTGCGCGAGAACATCGCCATCGCCGACCCGGCGGCTCCGATCGAGCAGGTGATGCAGGCAGCCCAGCTGGCCGGCGCGCACGGCTTCATCAGCGAACTGCCCGAAGGTTACGACACCGTTGTTGGCGAACAAGGTGCCGGCTTGAGCGGCGGTCAGCGCCAGCGTATCGCCATCGCGCGGGCCTTGTTCACCAACCCGCGCATCCTGGTCCTGGACGAGGCCACCAGCGCGCTGGACTACGAAAGCGAAGCCATCCTGCAACGTCACATGGGCGCCATCTGCCGGGGACGCACTGTCATCATCATCGCGCACCGGCTGAGCTCGGTGCGCCAGGCCAACCGCATCCTGGTCGTCGAGCAGGGACGCCTGGTGGAAGAAGGTGCGCACGAGTCTTTGCTGCAGCGGCCCCAAGGCGTGTACGCGCGGCTTTGGTCGCTGCAAGGTGGAGCAACGGCATGAGCCAGACCGAAGCCGTCTCCCAACGCCATCCGACGCTGGAACTGATGGCGCGTTACCGCGCCATCTTCGCCGCCGTGTGGGCGGCGCGCCACCAGCTGGCCGGACCGAAGCGCCTGTCCGACGAAGCCGCGTTCCTGCCCGCCGCGCTGAGCCTGCAGGACACGCCGGCGCACCCTGCACCGCGCCGTGTGGCCATCGCCTTGTGCGCGCTGTTCGTCATCGCCCTGGTCTGGGCCATCTTCGGCCAGGTGGACATCGTGGCCGTCGCACCAGGGCGCATCGTCGTCAGCGAACGCACCAAGACCTTGCAGCCGCTGGAGACCAGCGTGGTGAGGAAGGTGCTGGTCAAAGACGGCGATATGGTCCGGGCCGGCCAGGTGCTGGTGGAGCTGGACGCCACAAACGCCAGCGCCGATGGTGCCAGCGTGCGCGAGCAGCTGCGTGCCGCCATCTCCGAGGAGCGGCGTACCGCAGCGCTGGCAACGGCGCTGCAGTCGAACACGGCGCCGGTGCTGCCGAAGGCACCCCCCGAGGCCGTTGGCGAGCAAACGGGGGCCAGTGACCAGGCACAACTGCAGGCCGAGTGGTCCGACATCAGCGCGCGGCTGGCCAAGCTGGGGGCCGAACAAGCACGGCGCCAGGCCGAGGCCGTGACGGTGAACGAGCTGATCCGCAAGCTCGAAAGCACGCTGCCCATCGCCCGCCAGCGCGAGGCCGACTTCAAGAGTCTGCAGGAGCAAGGCTTCATGTCCAGCCATGCCGGGCAGGACCGTACGCGCGAACGCATCGAGCAGGAAAGCGACCTGGCCACCCAGCGCGCCCGGCTGGCCGAAGCACAGGCCGCCTTGGTGGAAACCAAGCAGGCGCGGCTGGCGTACCTGGCTGAAACGCAGCGCACGCTGAGCGAACGCCATGCGCTCGCTGCATCGAAGCGCCAGCAACTGACCCAGGAGCGCAGCAAGACCGAACAGCGAGCACGCCTCGCGCAACTGGTCGCGCCGGTGGACGGCACGGTCCAGCAGGTGGCCGTGCACACCGAAGGCGGCGTGGTCACGCCGGCGCAGGTGCTGATGGTCATCGTGCCCAAGGATGCGCAGGTGACCGCCGAGGTGGTGGTGGACAACAAGGACATCGGCTTCGTCGGCGCCGGACAAACCGCGGCCATCAAGCTGGAGACCTTCCCGTTCACGCGCTACGGCACGGTGGCGGCGACGGTGAAGAGCGTGGTGGCCGATGCGGTGAACGACGAGAAGAGAGGGGCGATCTTCCCGGCGGTGTTGAGCCTGGATCAGCCCAGCATCGACGTGGATGGCAGGCGCATCAACCTCAGCCCTGGGATGAACCTGACGGCGGAGATCAAGACCGGCAAGCGGCGGGTGATCGACTTCCTGCTCAGCCCGATTCAGCGCACCGTGAACGAGAGCGTGAGGGAGAGGTGAGCATGGACCAGGCGCGCGAAGTGGCGGAGCCGGCGGACGCGGCCGGGGGGCAGCCGCCCGGCGATCGACCGGTACGCAGTTTGGACATCGGCGGGGCGCTCAATGCTCGCGAAAAGCAGCTGCTCGACTGGGTGGCCGCAGGCAGGACCAACGCCCAAATCGGCCAATGCACCGGGCGCAGCGAGAAAACGATCCGCAACCAGTTGACCGGGGTGTACGCCAAGCTCGGGGTGGTCAATCGCAGCGAGGCGGTGGCGGTGTATCTGCGGATGCAGTTCCGGGCTGGCCAGCAACTTGATCCGGTTGCCAGCTGATGGGACTACGAAAAATCGAGTTTCGGGACATTCGTCCTATTGGCGCAAAGCGCGAAATCCCTTAAAAACGAGCAGCCCACGTTGCTACTGAGTTGTTGCTTCGATTGACTTTGATGATAAGAGTATGAGCATATCAAACTGGAGCCTCTTGGCTGCTTTCGGCTATGGAATCTGGGTCCTTGTGGGGATTTTTTGGTTAAGGCGCAGAAAACTGCGAGTAATCGAAAAAATAGACAACAAGAGAATGACTAATGATGACATCGTTAAGCATTATGGCAAGAGTGATCCGGAAGTGAAAAACCTAGTCCGCGATGGGCGGATTTTCGTGGGTGCTGGAGTGGCGCTTGGAATTATACTTTATATAATAAAGTGAGAATAGAATGCCTACATTACCTAATTCAAATACGGTGGTTGAAACAATTCAAGCCATTGTAACTGTGATGCCGGGTGTGCCGGCTACTGTCGATGGTATATCAGCAACAATTGCGTCGATCAACTCCTCCGATGCACTTGCTTTTGCTTCAAATGGGGCGCAGGTAGTTGCAACGGTGGTTTCTGTTGGAGCGGTTGTGGGTCTCACGACCGCTCCCGTGGTTTTAGGAGCGTCGCTCATAGCGGTTACAATTACGCTTACCAAGGGCGTGGTTGAAGCATCCAATCCCAATGTAGACACACGCATCAATATTGGCGACGTGGTCACTATTCTAGGTAATTTGACCACTATTGCGAGTACTGGTCTTCCTGCGGCTAGCTTGCTTGCTACAGCATGGACCGTGGCTGGTGGTGTTCTTACGACTGCGGGTTTGATGGAAAGTAATTATCCGGGCGGCATTCCTCATATATTGAGCGATGTTTCCGCTGCATGGAGCGCAGTATTTATTCCACCTCGTCGCGATCCACTAGCAATTGATCTGGACGGCGACGGCATAGAAACCGTCGGCATTCCCGCCTCAGGCAACCCGATCCTGTTCGACCACGACGCGGACGGCATCAGGACAGGCACGGGCTGGGTCAAGTCCGACGACGCCTGGCTGGTGCTGGACCGCGACGGCAACGGCACCATCGACTCCGGGCGCGAGCTGTTCGGCGTGGACACGCTGATCACGGTGACGGAGACGCTGCCGGGAGGCTCCCAGGCCGTTACCTACACGCGCAACGCGCGCACCGGCTTCGAGGCGCTGCGCACGCTGGACACTGGCAACGGCACGGCAGGCTCCGCCGGCCACGGCGACGACGTGTTCGACGCCAGCGACGCCGCCTTCACCCAGGTGCGGCTGTGGCAGGACCTGAACCAGGATGGCGTCAGCCAGGCCAGCGAGTTGTTCACGCTGGCAGACAAGGGCATCACTCGCATCAACCTGAACGAGACCACGGCCTCGACCAACCTGGGCAACGGCAATACTGTTACCGGCCACGCCACGGTGACGCGCAGCAATGGCAGCACCACGCAGATCGACAGCGTCAGCTTGTCTGCCAGCAACCTGGAACTGGCCGACAACCCGTTCTACCGCGAGTTCACCGACACAGTACCTCTCACCACGCAGGCCATGGCCTTGCCGGAGATGGGTGGCAGCGGCTGGTTGCGCGACCTGCGCGAGGCGATGAGCCTGGGCAGCGCCGCCGCGACGCAGCTGGCGCAGGCAGTGAGCGACTTCGCCGCGACCACGACCCGCGACGGACAGCTGGCGCAACTGGACGCGCTGATCGCCGCCTGGGCCAGGACCACCGGGCGGGTGGATACCGGCGCGCTGCGCCCCGTCTCGGCCACTGTGGTCTCGGACGACGGTGTCACCCGCGTTACTCGCTACGTGGCCATGAATCCGGCCGACTATCCCAGCCACGACGACCCGGTGACGCCTGCCGCGGCGCTGCGGCTGCCGGACAGCTACTATGAATACGTCGTCCAGGCCGGGGTATCCGTAAAGGTCTTGAACGCCAGTGGCGTCGAAGTGATGCGCCGCCTGGGCGAGCTCGAGGCCTACAACGGCGCGCGCTTCATCAATTTCACCGTATCCACCAGCGTGGGCGGCGGCTCCGGTGGGCAGTCGTCCGGGGGAGGCGGCGGTGGTGGAGGAGCGGCACAGCTGACCGGCTGGAAGACCGAGTTCACCATCAACCTGGCCCAGGAGCAGGTCAATGCGTTGAACGCGGCCTACGACGCGCTTCGCGAATCGGTGTACGGCGCCCTGGTCGTGCAGACGCGGTTGCGGGCCTATGTCGATGAGGTCGCCTTGGTGATCGACGAGAACGGCATTCAATTCGACGTGTCGCCTCTGGCCAGCAAGCTCGAAGCACTCAGGACCATCGACGAGCGCAACGCGTTGCTGGATCTCGTCGAACTGAACAAGTATCTGTCGCCAACCCTGCGCACAGTCGGCTTCGACGGCACGGCCACGCTGCGCACCTGGGTCGATGCGTTGCCAATCGCATCGCCGCTGAGGTCTGAACTGGCGGCGCTTTCGATTTTCCTCACAGGCGCTGCGGGCGGCACGAGCAAGGCCGACATCTATCTGGGCGATTCCAGCGCGAACGCCTTTAATGGTGGCGACGGCAACGACATTCTGGATGGCGGCCCTGGAAACGACACCCTCTATGGCGGAGCCGGCGACGATCTTCAGTTGGGCCGGGCTGGCAGCGACACGTTGTACGGCAACGGCGGCGCCGACACGCTGGACGGCGGGGTCGGCAACGACTACCTCAGCGGCGATGCCGGCAACGACACCTACCTGTTCGGCAGGGGCGACGGCCAGGACACCATCAGCTCGGACTACGACACGGCGTCCACCAAGCTCAACGTGCTGCAGTTCAAGGCGGGCGTGGCGCCTGCGGAAGTGCTGGTCACGCGCTCGGGCGGCGACCTGGTGCTGTCCATTGCAGGCACCAGCGACCGCGTCACGGCCAGCATGTTCTTCTACTACGACGACCCGGCCAACAGCTACAACCCGATCCAGCAGGTGCGCTTCGACGACGGCACGACCTGGGACATCGCCACGATCAAGACCAAGGCGATCACCGGCAGCGACGCGGCGCAGACCCTGACCGGCTACAGCGGCGCCGACACGATCAGCGCGCTGGGCGGCAACGACTCCGTCTCCGGCCAGGGTGGCAACGACACGCTGGACGGCGGGGCCGGCAACGACACCGTCTATGGCGGCGAGGGCAACGACCTCGTGCTCGGCGGCGCGGACAACGACACGTTGTACGGCAACGGCGGCGCCGACACGCTGGACGGCGGGGTCGGCAACGACTACCTCAGCGGCGATGCCGGCAACGACACCTACCTGTTCGGCAGGGGCGACGGCCAGGACACCATCAGCTCGGACTACGACACGGCGTCCACCAAGCTCAACGTGCTGCAGTTCAAGGCGGGCGTGGCGCCTGCGGAAGTGCTGGTCACGCGCTCGGGCGGCGACCTGGTGCTGTCCATTGCAGGCACCAGCGACCGCGTCACGGCCAGCATGTTCTTCTACTACGACGACCCGGCCAACAGCTACAACCCGATCCAGCAGGTGCGCTTCGACGACGGCACGACGTGGAGCGTCGGCGATTTGAAGGACCGGCTCTTCGCGGGCACGGCCGGCGCCGACAACCTCACCGGCACCGTGGCGGCGGAAGTGATTAGCGGCCAGGCAGGAAGCGATACCCTGTACGGCCGTAGCGGCAATGACACCCTGTATGGCGGCGATGGCAGCGACGCGCTGTACGGCGAGAACGGCGACGATGTGCTGGATGGCGGCGCCGGCAACGACACGCTGACCGGCGGCACGGGCAACGACACCTATGTCCTGCCTGGAGGCACGGGAGCCGACACCATCAATGAGAACGACGCCACGGCAGGCAACACCGACTTGCTGCAATTCATGGCCGGCGTGTCCCCCGACCAGATCTGGTTCCGCAAGCTCAGCAACGACCTGGAGGTCAGCGTCATCGGCACCAGCGACAAGGCCACAGTGCAGAACTGGTACCTGGGCAACCAGTACCACGTTGAGCAGTTCAAGACCACGGACGGCAAGACGCTGCTGGATTCGCAGGTGCAGAATCTGGTCAGCGCCATGGCATCGTTCAACCCGCCGGCGGCGGGCCAGACCACATTGCCGGCCAACTACCAGAGCACGCTATTGCCGGTGATTGCGGCGAACTGGACCTCATGATGTGCGAGGAAGTGACTGGGTATTGCACCGTGCACGAGTTCAGCGGCGGCGCCTGACGACGACTACACAATCTCCGATCGGTGAGGCCCATCGCACGGCCCTGGTGACCCGGGCCAGCCGATTTCGCTCAGCCATTCGGGCAGCAACAGACGCTGCTCGAATGGCTGCGCACCGGCCGCTGCCGAGATGGTTGGTGCGCAATTCGTAGGTTGCGTCGGCCAAGTTGCCGCCCCCTCAGTCGCCCGGTGCAGCGCTATACCAGTAGCACACCTTCTCAGGGGATCCGTGACTGCGCTGCGCCCGAGTCGCGCAAGGCCCGCGGCGTCATGCCAAAGCTCTGCCGGCAATAGCGTGTCAGCGCCGACTGCTGGCTGAAGCCGAGCAAACCGGCCACCTGCGCCAGCGGCAGACGCGTGCGCGTCAGGTAGCGCTCGGCGTGCCGGCGGCGCACGTCGTCGCGCAGGGCCTCGAAGCTGGTGCCTTCCTGATCCAACTGGCGCTGCAAGGTGCGCGGATGCAGCGCCAGCATCGCGGCGATCGCCGTCTTGTCGGCGGTGGTGTGGCCCAGCGCGCTCGACAGCGCCAGCTGCACCCGCGGCGCAAGTCTGTGCGCCGGCCCGGGAAAATGCGCGGCCAGATAGTCGGTGGCGATGCGCAACAGCGCCGGATTGGCCGAGCGCACCGGCGCCTCCAGGCTGCTGGCGTCCATGTGCAGCGCACAGCAGGGTTGTCCGCGGCGGATCTCGACGCCGAAGTAGCGTGCGTGCGTCAGCAGCGGCCCGTCGGCTTCGTACGGCACCGACACCGCATGCAGCCGGTAGCGCGCGCCAGCCAGCAGCATGAGCACATGGTGCGCGACGCCCAGGCCGATGTCGTAGCCCTGGCGCGGATAGTCCTTGCCCGGTGCGGTGATGTCGTAGCGCAGATCGGCACTGCCGGCGCCGTGCATGCCGGGCCGCCGCACGCTCAGCGCGATGCCCGGGCTGTGCACGAACAGGTAGCGCGACACGCAGTCGAGCGCGTCGGCGACCGTTGCGCAATGCTGCATGGCCAGCGCCAGCGGGCCGAGCATGCTGATGTCCTGCGCGCGCGCCAGACGCAGGCCGAAATCGTCGTGGCCGGTCTGGCGCGCGCTGTCCTCGAGCAAGTCCAGCGCGGCATCCAACGGCACCAGTGCGTCCTCGTCGGCCAGCCTCGCAGCGCTCAGGCCGTGCCGGCGCAGCAGCGGTTTCGGATCGCTGCCGAGCGACAGCATCAGCGCCACATAGCCCTGCAGACCCCCGGCTCGAACCATCGTCTCCACGGTGCCCTCCTCACACGACGTGTCTCAAAATGGTAAATCTTTGTCTCGCGACGTCAAGTTCCCGGCGTAGGCCGCCCGCATGATCCTGCTCCACAACGGCGTCACGGCGCCGGCCAACAAGGAGACAAGCGACATGCCCACGGAAGATTTCGACGTCCTGATCATCGGGGCCGGCGTGTCCGGCATCGGCATGGCCTGCCGGCTGAAGACCGAGTGCCCGGACAAGAGCTTCGCGATCCTGGAGCGCCGCCGCCGCGTCGGCGGCACCTGGGACCTGTTCCGCTACCCGGGCGTGCGCTCGGATTCGGACATGCACACCTACGGCTACCGCTTCCGCCCGTGGCGCGGGCTGAAGATTCTGGCCGCCGGCGACACGATCCGCGACTACGTGGCCGACACGGCGCGTGAATACGGCGTCGACAGCCACATCCGCTATGGCCTGAAGATCGTGCGCCTGGACTGGGTCAGCGCCGAGCAGCGCTGGAACGTCACGGCGATCACCGAGCCGGGCGGCCAAGCGCGCAGCTACCGCTGCCGCCAGCTGGTGATGGGCACGGGCTACTACAACTACGACGACGGCCACAAGCCCGAGATCGCCGGCCTGGAGCGCTACGCCGGTACGCTGGTGCACCCGCAGCACTGGCCGGAAGGCCTGGACTGCCGCGGCCAGCGCGTGGTGGTGCTCGGCAGCGGCGCCACGGCGATCACGCTGGTGCCGGCGCTGGCCGAGGCGGGTGCGCAAGTGACGATGCTGCAGCGTTCACCCACCTACGTGATGTCGCTGCCGTCGAACGATAAGCTCACCGGCTTGCTCGCCCGCCTGATGCCAGAACGCTGGGCCTACGGCCTGGCGCGCAAGCGCAACCTGCTGATCTCGCGCTGGATTTTCCTGGCGTCGCGGCGCTGGCCGCAGCGCATGCGCGGTCTGCTGTTGTCGCAGGTGCGCAAGCACCTCGGGCAGGGTTTCGACATGCGCCACTTCACGCCCAGCTATCAGCCCTGGGACCAGCGCTTGTGCGTGGTGCCCGATGCCGACCTGTTCGGCGTGGTGCGCGACGGCACGGCCGACGTGGTGACCGACCGCATCGCCGGCTTCGACGGCAAGCGCGTGCTGCTGGCCTCGGGCCAGGCGATCGAGGCCGACGTGCTGGTGACCGCCACCGGGCTGGAGGTGCAGGCCCTCGGCGGTGCACAGGTCTGCGTCGACGGCCGGCCCTACGCGCCGCAGCGCCACATGCTCTACAAGGGCGTGCTGCTCGAGGATCTGCCCAACTTCGCCTGGATCGTCGGCTACACCAATGCGTCGTGGACGCTGAAGGCCGACCTGGCCTTCGACTACCTGTGCAAGCTCTACCGGCACATGGACCAGCGCGGCCTGGTCGTGGCCACGCCACGCGACCGCGGCGGCAACAAGCTGGACGAATCGATCTTCGGCGGGCTGACTTCGGGCTACGTGCAGCGCGCCCAGGATCGGCTGCCGCGCCAGGGCCGCGAGCAGCCGTGGCGCGTGACCCACCACTACCCGACCGATCAGCGCGTGCTGCGCGACGCGCCGGTCGACGACGGTGTGCTGCACTTCGAGCCGGCGCGCTCCGCCAGCGTGACGCTGCTGCGCAAGGCCGCCTGAGGGGTTCGGACGATGAACGCATGGATGTTGGCCGCTGCGGTGGCCGTGGCTCTGATCGTGCTCGTGCTGGCGCTGGAAGTGCTGGCGCCCAGCGGCATGACGCGCTTCTGGCTCGGGCTGGAACGCCGGCGCGCCGGCCTGAAGCTCAAGCAGCAGACGATCGCCGGTGGCCTGCAGATTCCTTACCTGGAAGGCGGCCGCGGCGAGCCGCTGCTGCTGGTGCACGGCTTCGGTGGCGACAAGGACAACTTCACCCGCATGGCCGGCACGCTGACGCGGCGCTACCGCGTGATCATTCCGGACCTGCCCGGCTTCGGTGACGGGACGCGCGACCCGGCACTGCGCTATGCGGTGCCCGACCAGGTGCGCCGCCTGCACGATCTTGTTGTCGCGCTAGGCATCGAACGGCTGCACCTGGGCGGCAACTCGATGGGAGGTTTCATCGCCACCGAATACGCCGCGACTTATCCGCAACACGTGGCAAGCCTGTGGCTGCTGGACCCGGCTGGCACCGAGGCGGCACATGACAGCGAGATGTTGCACCACTACCAGGCCAGCGGCGAGACCCCGCTGCTGCTGCGCCGTGTTGCCGACATCGGGCCGGCGCTGCAGGCCATCGCGGCGCGGCCGCCGCTGCTGCCGCCGTCGGTGAAAACTGTGCTGGGACGCCGCGCGGTGGCTGACCGTGCGCTGCATCGGACCATCCTGGAGCAACTGGTGCATGCGTCGCCGACGCTGGAAGCCCGGCTGCCGGCGATCAGTGCGCCGACATTGGTGGTCTGGGGCACGGAGGACCGCATCCTCAACCCGCGCGGCGCGGACGCGCTGCGGGCGGGGTTGCCGCGCAGCCGCGTGCTACTGATGGACGGCATCGGCCACGTGCCGATGATGGAAGCGCCCGCCACGACAGCGGCCGACTATCTGCGCTTTCGTAGCGAACTACAGGAGATACGAGCATGAGCAAGGTTGTTTTCATCACCGGCGGCGGCATGGGCATCGGCGCCGCCGTGGCCAAGGCACTGCACACACGCGGCGCGAAGGTCGCGCTGTTCGACATGAACGCCGAGGCGCTGCAGCAGACCGCCGCCGAGATCGGCCCCGACTGCCTGCCACTCATCGGCAGCGTCGGCAAGCTGGCCGAGCTGGAGCAGGCAATGGCGCGCACGCAGCAGGCGTTCGGCCGCATCGACGCTGTGTTCGCCAATGCCGGCATTGCGCGCGTGAACCCGATCGTGTCGATGGCCGAGGAGGAATGGGCGCAGGTCATCGACGTCAATTTGACCGGCGTATGGCGCACGCTGAAGGCCGCCACGCCGCACCTGCTGGCGTCGCGAGGCTACGCACTGGTCACCTCGTCGGCGGCGGCCTCGGTGTGTCTGCCGCTGGCCGCGCACTACACCGCTAGCAAGGCCGGCGTGCTGAACCTGGCCGAGGCCTACCGCAGCGAGATGCGCGGCTTCGGCATCGAAGTCGGCACGCTGCATCCGATGTTCGTCCGCACCGCGATGGTCAAGGACCAGGTCTGGGGCACGGACAAGGGCCGGCGCCTGGCGGCCCAGTCGAAACTGCTGTTCATGGATTTCCCGCTGCAATGGGTGGCGAACAGTGCGGCGCGCATGATCTTCAAGCGCAAGCGCCGCGCCACCGTGCCCGGCGTGCACCTGCCGGTGCTGTGGTTCCCGCGCGTGATCAACTGGCTGGCGAACCTGCTGGCCTTCCGGTCGGCGAGCATGCGGGCGGTGATGCTCGACGTTGCCGCCGAGGACCTGCGGCCGGCGTGTGTCGGGGCGTGGGGGCTGGAAGGCGTCGCGAGCGCGAACCAGTGAAGCCGGGTCGATTCCCTGGGCTAACCTGGTCAACGCTAGAGGGTCGGATATTCGCTGTGAGACCCGATTCAGCCGATCCGTGCGGCCCCGCCTGTGTCGCCGCGTCGAGTCGCCGGAAGGCGGCTTTTCAAGACCGGCCGGCCTGCGCGCCGCGGCGGGTGCTCGCATTCAGTCTGCCCGCGCGGCATTGCGGCCAGACTGCCGCCGCCACTGCGTCGGGCTGTGTCCAGACCAGCGACGGAAGGCGTGCGTGAAGGCGCTGGCGTCGTTGTAGTGCAGGCTGGCCGCGATGGCGATGACCGGCATCGCGGTGTCGCCGAGCAGATGCCGCTGGCCCCAACGGCCAGCCGTTGGCCACGCGCAAGGCGGTGTGCGTCTCCTGTCGGTTCAGCACCCGATTGGCCAACTCGATCAATCGCCAGACCTGGGCGCTCGCCTAGTGCCCCGACATCGAGTGCTCGGCCTGGCCGAGCAGCGCCGAACAGTCCTCGGCCGTGAGGCCCGCCCGCCACCCGCAGTCGACAAGCGAACGTGTGGCGAAGGTCGTGCACGCGCATCTGCCGCAGCCTCACGGCGCGGCGGGCGTTCTGCCAGCCAGTGTTGTTCATCGAGTCGATGCGATGGCGAAGGAACGGGAACACCCAGACCGGACGCAGGCCGCGCTGCGACTGCACGATCGACCAGGCCACATCGTTCAAGATCACGGCGTGTTCGCGCTTGCTCTTGAAGGACTCGACCGGGACGACGAAGACGTTTCGGCGCAGTTCGGGCAGCGAGCCTTCCCAGGTCCATTGCAGGCTGCACACGTTGCTGTCGCGCAGGCCTGTGTTGACGGCGAACAGCGCCATGCGCTGCAGATGCGCGGGCAGCCGCGGGAACAGGCGGTCCTGCCCGGCCCGGATGATCGGGTAGAGCGCCCGCAGGGACTCCGGCAGCATCGTGATCAGCGGTGGGGCGGTGGGGCGCACCTCAGCAAAGGCGTACCGTCTGCGTCACGGTAGGAGCGTGCGGCGCGGTTGAGGACGGCCCGAACGATCGAAGCGTTTCGAGCGGCTTGCGCCGCGTTCTTCGCGCCTCATGCGCTTCGCGGACGGACTGCTGCCATCGCCATCAACTGCCGTCGCGCCATCCACAGGTTCGACAGCGCGAACAGCGTGACCACGTGCGCGGTGTTCTTGGCCAGCCCGCGGAAGCGAACCTTCATCAGGCCGAACTGGCGCTTGATCACGCGGAACGGGTGCTCGACCTTGGCTCTGACGCTGGCCTTGCGGTGCTCGCGCTTCTGCGCCGCTGTCTTGCTGCGCCCCCCAGGCAGCTTGGCGATGTCGCTCGGCCGAGCGGCGATGTGCCACTGCAGGTCTTCACGCTCGACGTACGCCTGGGCGCCCCGGTAGCCCGAGTCGGCCCACACAGCGTCTTCCTTGCCGTGCAACAGGTCGGCGATCTGCTCGACATCGGACTCGTTGGCCGCCGTGGTGGTGACGGTGTGCACCAGGCCGCTCGCGGCATCGACGGCGATGTGCGCCTTCATGCCGAAGTGCCACTGGTTGCCCTTCTTGGTCTGGTGCATCTCAGGGTCACGTTCGCCTTCCTGGTTCTTGGTCGAACTCGGCGCGGCGATGATCGTGGCGTCGACGAAGCTGCCCTTCTTGAGCAGCAGCCCCTTGCGTTCCAGGTGCTTGTTGACGGAGGCCAGGATGTCCTCGGCCAGGTCGTTGGCTTCGAGCAGGTGACGGAAGAAGCATGCGCAACGTCAGCGACGCGACGTAGAGCTGACGTTCGCCGGTGACGTCTCTCCGGCCGGCCTCGGCCAACGGAGGCATTCGGTCTAGCACCCAATACCGGACCTCCATGACGTATGACTCCCGCGCATGCAGCTGCGCGCATCACAACGTGAGAGAGTCGGTGGACCGGAGCAAGCATGTTCCGAGGATCGGTGTTGCCGCTCCCCGCAGAGTACGCTGTGGCTGTGTTTGGGTTAGGAGGTGCGGGAACCAAACCAGCGCTTGACCTTGTCCCAGAACCCACCGCTGCGCAGGCGTTCCTGCTGCGTGTAGTACTGCTGTCGTTTGTGTTCTTCTCGCGCCCGTCCCTTCTGCACCTGCTCGTCTGACCATGGGACCGCCCACTCGATCCGACCTCGCCAGATCCAATAGTGAGCCCGACAAGGACGTTGCCAATTGCCGATCGACGGACGAAGGGTAGGTCCTTCCGAGGTCTCGACCAAGCCCCATTCGGTCGGGCCTAGCGGAGTCCGAATCTTGGAGCCGCAACCACAGGCGCACAGGTGATGCGCGGTACCGAACTCCTTCGAGACGTACAAGACGCCAGGTCGCAACTCCTGAGGCATCAACTGCACATGCTGCAGTTCAATCCTCATCGTGGAGGCCGCCACCAACGGTCTTGAGATCCACGAGGTCGAAGAGCAGCTGGTAGTAACGCATGTCGTCGCTGTAGAAGCCGCGAAGCTGCTTATAGCGAATCACCGCCAAGGCTGCGTTCAGCGCGTTGAGCTCGCCGATTTGCACATTGGTGCGATACAGGTTTTCTGGAGCATCGCTCATTTCGGCCAAGCCCTTGCCCCTTATCTCGCTCGCACGCTCAGGCGGGTAATACGTGACACGCAGCATTCCGCGTAGCGGCCCCGCATCGCGCTTCAGTCCCATTCCGACGTCGATGAATGGGATGCCTTTCGCGATAAGGAGATCGAAGATCTCGGCGCGTGCGGAGCCCTTGTCGACGCAAACGAACGCGAATGTCACTGCATCGAAGGCGTCGCCACATTCTGAGTCCACGTAGCGTGGCACCAGCTTCAGTCCTTCCCGAAAGTTTGAGTACCGATTCTGGTACACATCTG
This sequence comes from Rubrivivax sp., assembly GCA_035438245.1. GTDB lineage: Bacteria > Pseudomonadota > Gammaproteobacteria > Burkholderiales > Burkholderiaceae_C > Rubrivivax. The sequence goes on along the minus strand of DAORHX010000002.1, from coordinate 5,392 downwards.
CCTTCCGGGTGCCAAGCTCTCGCTCATCAAGCCTGCCGAGCGAGCGAAACGCGTTGTGAACGTGAAATGTATCGCCGTCAAAGCCGCGAATTTCCCGCACGGGCGTTTTGACGAGAAAGTCGAGCACCGCAGCGCCCGTGCCGCCGAGGCCAACGATTGCGACCACTTCGTCGTCGAACTTCCTCGACAAGTCGCCGATCTCAGCCTTGCTTGTCAGGCTGTCTTGGAACTTGAAGACTGAAGGCTGGGGATCGTCCTCGACCGACTTGAAGGTCAACGGCGTAACTCCGTACTTATGCATCGCCGGCGCAGAGATAATCCCTACGTAGCTCTCGATCTTTTCCGAGAAGTTGTTGAACCTTCCGGTTTCGCGGGGCTTGTTTGAGAATCTGCGTTCGACGGCCACGTCCTTGCACGCCTGTGAAAGCGTCAAGGTATGCGCGCCGGCGTCAATGAGCCGGATTGGCACACCGTCCAGTCCACAGGGATGCGCCCCTGCAAACAGGACAGTGTGATCCTCCTGCTCCACGCGCTCTGCGTCGACAAAGATCAGCTTGGTCGCAAGCGCCCCCCACTGGAGGGCGCCTTGCTGATCGAGGTAGGGCACGTCGCGGATGACCATCCATCCGCTGTCGAACGTAACGGCGTAGCCCCGGTCGACTAGCGCCGCCAGATCCTCGTTACGACTGACCAGTTTCCGAAACTGTGAAGCGGATGCCATCTCTAACCTTGATGCTGGCGCCGGGAGCCAGGGTGCCTTCCGGCTTGTCCCCATGACCTTTGGTCCACTTCACCGAGTAGGTGATGTTGGATTCGGGGGTGTACTCAGCTACCTCCAGCTTCACCACCTGCGCGTACGAGATATCTTCGTTCTTTGGCCACTCGTGAGCGGATCCCTCCACGTAGATGGTCACAGTCTTGTCGTTACCCATATGGGACCTCCATTCGGTGCATGGGCGTTGATGACCGACGCCGCGCACGCTTTGCGCACGGGCGTCCTCCAAGCAGCCGGCTGGCCTTGTGCCGGCAGCAAACGCATCCTTGACGGCGGAGACAAGCTGTGGAGAATCGCAGGCGCCAACCAGGCGAGTCCGAAAGGCTCGTCACCCCCGCGGCCGAATGCATTGTGTATTCGGCCGCTTCTATTTCTTCCCTGTCATTCCTTTCCTTTCCTGTGTTGACGAACGCGCCAATTCCCCGCGGCACTGTGCCGATGCACAACGCGACCAGTCGAACCTGCCGCGTTGCGCCGCTCTGAGCCGGTGCGTGATCGTCTCCACGCTGCGGGAAGACCCCATCATACACGAGTTTAACTTTTAAGTTAATATCGATGCCTATGATCTTGGTGGAGGTGCACGATGGACTGTTCTCGGACGCTTTCCGCATTTCGCCGGCAGCTGGCTCAACGAGCTGGCGCCTCTTGACAGTCTGCGACGCGGATCTACCGCAGGGCGCCAACATCACGCTCGACGCGGTTGTCGCGGTCTGCCCGATGCTCCGGGAGGCGTTTGAGCTGATCGGCTCGAACCACTTCGAGGACTTCGACTTGTTGATGCAGGACATCCTGCGTCGTGCACCATCCGGGCTTCCATGGGATCGGCTGTTTGATGACAAGCACCTCCACGAGGTCGGAAACGTGACGGTAGCTCGGCTGTCCGGGAAGTCGGAGAGGTGGAAGCTTTTCCAGTTCGAGAAGAAACGTACGTTAGTGCGGGTGCTGTGGTCGTACGGAAGTGGCCGAAAGACCTTGCTCCTGACACACGTGTTCATCAAACCGGGAGGCCGGAAGAAGACTCCAAGGAACGAGCTCGAGCGGGCACGAAAGATCTTGGAAAGGTACCTGGAAGCTGTAGATGCAGGCCAGGCTCAACTGATTTATGCACAAGGAGGTCGCGATGGATTCGTCAAGCTGGGGCACTGAGCGCAAGCAGCGCGTAGGTGTAGCGTTTTCCGAGGCACTCAAAAAGCTGAGGGCAGATCCGGCTTACCGGGCTCGCCGTCGCAAAGCCGCCGTTGCCGCGAACCTCGCTGTCGTTGTCGCCCAGGGAGACAAGACACGAACGGTGATCGCGCAGGCCGCAGAGATGAAGCTCGCCCAGCTCAGCCGGCAGCTGTCGGGTCAAGTCAACCTGACGCTCGACACCGTTGGCAGGATCTGCGATGCCGTTGGCTGGGATTTCGACGTTGTATTCCGCAAGGCCGAACAGGCTGAAGCGCTCCAGCCTTGGCAGCAGCCCGTCATCAATCGCGCGACCGTCCTTCAGCTCGTGCGAGCCCAGCACGGCCATGGCGAATCGGCTGGCGACGCTGACAAGGGGGGCGCCCGACTCCAGGTTTGCGGGACAGTGGGAGCACCGGCGAACAGGGGTGCTGCCCCCCTTCAATTGATGACGGCCTAGTCCGGCCGAAAGTCACAAGACCATGCAACAAAGCAGGCTCCGGTTGGAGCACTACAACCTCATGCATCTTCACCTCGAGCCGGTGCTCGAGGCAGAGTCGGCCGCCCTGGGTTCGTATGCTGACTTTGAGAAGGCAACGCTCGGCTCGAGCATCCAGTTCAGTCCGGTCGAACTTCCCAATGGAGAGTCCCGCTACAGCGTGGACCTCACGCTGACCGCTGGACCGAGAGAAGGCCATAGCGACTTTCCTTATCGACTGAAGATTCAGTTGCTGGGAATCTTCGACGGACGGGACTTGCCCGAGGAAAAAAGAGAAGCGTTGGTCGCTGTAAATGGGGCGTCCATGCTGTACGGCGTGGCCCGAGAAGTACTACTGAGCCTCACCTCAAGGAGTGTGGGCGGACCAGTGATGCTTCCCACCGTGGAGTTCAGTCAGTTCGGAGACAGTTTCCTGAAGAACCGACAAGCTGAACACCCGGCAAGAGAAGCACTGCCAGACAAAAAAGAAAAGGCTACGTCTGCGTCCCATCCTCACCCCAAGAAGCTCAAGAAAGACGATTGAGGACGGCTAGCTGCGCACGCGGGCAGGTGTCCGACAACCCTAAACAACTCCTGCCGGCGGGTGCTGGCTAGCGACGGGCCGATATGAAATCCGCAGCAGACGTTGGGCGTCGCGCGACCTGCTCCCCGGAAGCACAAAATGGGTTTGCGATGTAGCTTGACCAGAGCAACCCGATGTCAGCCCCAACACTGGCGTGCACCGAAGGGACCCTGAAGGGACTTGCGCTGTGCAGAACTGTTCACGACAGAGGAGCGAAGGGACAGGCGGCTTCCGTCAGAACATCAATAAAATCACGAACTTGCGACTGCCGAAAAAGCTACAAACCAACTGGGCGAACGAGGACAGGAAGCCAAGCAGCGGCCAGTGTGGCGGTCTTGCGCCGCGGTTGTGCCACGCCGACATTTGCTGTGCCGTGGTTGTGCCGTGGTGTGCCTTGGAAACGATGCGGCAAGCGTCGCAAGTGGTTGATTTATAACAACTTTCCAAGGCTCTTTAGGACTCTTAATCCGTTGGTCGAAGGTTCGAATCCTTCAGGGCCCACCAAGATCCACGAGGGCTAGCGCGAGCAGGCGCTAGTGCAGTGTTCGACGCTGTGCGGCACTTAAGAAAACCGATGGATTTGTCGTCCTGGCTAGGCGCAAACCGCAGCGATACCCAGTGGTATCGCGAGGATTTGCAACGACGCCAGGGCGGCAAAGACGCGGTTTTATGTGCTGCATAGCGTCGAACACTGCACTAGCCCTCTGTCCTTTCCGGGTGTGCTGGTGCCAGTCTCTTCGAGTGGCGGTGTGCCGCCCTTCGCCGTTGGCGCCCGCACGCTCCCATGCGTGGCGGAAGGGCGGATGCTGCGGTCCGCCTGGCCGGAGGTCGGCCGAGCCTTGCCCGAGCAAGGATTCATCGGCTGCGCCTCGCCCTCGGTGCCGCGGACGCCGCCGCGGCCAACTCCTTCGCGCCGAGCACGTAAGTCGGCGCGTCCAGCAGCCGCGCGATCGCCAGGTCGATGAAGGCGCGCACGCGCCGCGGCTGCGCGGCGCGGCTGCCGTAGTACAGGTGCACGCCGATGTGGCTGCTCATGTGCGGCAGCAGCAGCGGCACCAGCGCGCCGCTGCGGATGTGCGCCGCCGCCGACAGGTTGGCGACCTGGCCGATCACCTGGCCCGCCAGCACCGCCTGCAGCTCCAGCTCGGTGTCGTTGGTCGACAGCGTCGGTGCGACGTGGCGGTGCACGATCTCGCCGTCGATGTTCAGGTACCAGGCCAGCACCTGGCCGGTGGCCGGGTGGCGGAACGCGCTGCAGCGGTGCGCCGCCAGCTCGTCCAGCGACTTCGGCGCGCCATGGCGCTGCAGGTACGACGGCGCGGCGCAGATCACCAGCTGCACCGGGAACAACCGCCGCGCGATCACGCCTTCGTCGGGTGAGGTGCCGATCCTGAAACCGACGTCGACGCGGTCGAGCACCCAGTTGCTCTTGCCGTCGTCGAGCTGGATGTCGGGTTGCACGCCGGGGTAGGCGCGACAGAATTCGTCGACCACCGGCATCAGCACCGGCGCGAACGACGACTTCGGCCCGACGATGCGCAGCGGCCCGGCGATCTCGTCCTTGGCCTCGCGCGCCTGACTCAGCGCGCGCTCCAGCGCCGCCAGCGCCGGCCGCGTCGTCTCCAGCAAGCGCTGGCCTTCCTCGGTCAGCGCCAGGCTGCGCGTCGTGCGGTGCAGCAGGCGCACGCCCAGATGCTCTTCCAGCTGCGCCAGCGCCTGGCTGGCCGCCTGCGGCGTCACGCCCTGGGCGAGCGCGGCGCGGCGGATGCTGCCCAGCTCGACCGCCTTGCCGAAGGTGGCAATCGCGCGCAGTTCGTTGATGGCCATCGGTGGGGGTCCTTTCGCGGGGCTCACGACGTCTGCGGGACTCGCTCCGTCGCTTCAGTATCAATCACGGCTTGATGATGGTGCAAGCCCGAGTCGCCTAGTCGATTGCAGGTCGGCCGCCTAGAGTCAATACTGTTCAGATCCGCAACGCTGGTGTCGGCAAGTGCCACTGATGCACTAGACGACCCGGCCTTGAAGCATTCGCAAGCTGCGGCTGATAGTGGCCGGGTGCCGCCCCCGCGCCGCGCGAGGCCACCTGAACTGGCAAGGTCCGCTTGTTGGTGCTTCAAGCCTGCGCCGCCTAGTTGTTCGATGTCGACCGGCCTACATTGGCCTGCATCGATCTTCGCCACAAGGCCATGAACATCTCTCTCGAAAGCCGCGCCGCCCCTTCGCCCACCGCGTACCGCTTCGCCATCGACATGGCGTCGTCGACAGACGAGGTGCGGGCATGAGCCGCGCGAAGTCAACGGTGCTGGTGGTGGGCGCCACCGGCAGCATCGGCCGCCTCGTCGTGGCCGAGGCGCTGCGCCAGGGCCATGCCGTGCGCGCGCTGGTGCGCGAT
>DAORHX010000001.1:0-73461 GCA_035438245.1 Rubrivivax sp. | reverse complement strand
CATTGGAGGCAAGTTGCGCAATTAAGTTCCCTCAAGAATCAAACACTACACTAGCACGCCCGAGGCTCCGGCCTTGTTCTCGACGATGATGGTCTGGCCCAGCGCCTTCTGCAGCGGCTCCTGCAGCCCGCGCGCCATGATGTCGGTGGTGCCACCGGGAGGGTACGGAATCAGCATCTGCACCGGGTGGTTGGGATAGCCCTGCGCAGCCGCCAGCGATGGCCACGCGAGCAGCGCCAGCAGGCGCAGCCAAACGTTCATGGTGTCTCCTTGGTCTTGGTGTGAAACGTGTTCAGCACAGCAGGTCGCGCGCGATGACCACGCGCTGGATCTGGTTGGTGCCTTCGAAGATCTGCGCCAGCTTGGCGTCGCGCATCATGCGTTCGACCGGGTAGTCGCGGGTGTAGCCGTAGCCGCCGAAGACCTGCACCGCGTCGGTGGTGACCTTCATCGCCATGTCGCTGCCGAAGCACTTGGCCATGCTGGCCAGCGTGTTCAGACGCTGCCAGTCGCCCACGTCGCCGGCACGCGCGCATTCGTAGACCAGCGCGCGCGCGGCCTCGATGTTCATCGCCATGTCGGCCAGCATGAACTGCACGCCCTGGAACTCGGCGATGGCCTGACGGAACTGCTTGCGCTCCTTGGCATAGGCGACGCTGGCTTCCAGCGCGCCCTGAGCCAGGCCCACGCACTGCGCGCCGATGGTGGGGCGGTTCATGTCCAGCGCGCGCAGGCTGGCACGGAAGCCCTTGCCCTCCTCGCCCACCAGGTTCTCCACGGGCACGCGCACGTTGTCCAGGTAGATCGGCGTGTTGGGCGCGCCGCGCCAGCCCATCTTGCGCTCGTGGCGGCCGAAGCTGACGCCTTTCATCTTCTTCGGCTCGATGACGAAGGCGCTGATGCCGTCGGCGCCGCGCTCGCCCGCGGTGCGCGCCATCAGCACGATGTAGTCGGCCTCGACGCCGTAGCTGCACCATTGCTTGCGGCCGTTGATGACGTAGCTGTCGCCGTCCTTCACCGCGCGGGTGGTCATCGCACTGACATCGCTGCCGGCCTGCGGCTCGCTGATGGCGATGGCCGTGACCACGCCGCCGGCGGCGATCTTCGGCAGGAAGCGCTGGCGCTGCTCTTCGGTGCCGAAGTGCAGCAGCGGCATGATGAACATGGTGTTCAGGCCGGCGATCGAACCGCAGGCCGGCGAGAAGCGGCTGATCTCCTCGCGGGCGATGCACATCATCGTCAGGTTGCCCTCCGGCCCGCCGTATTTCTCGGGCACCCAGAGCTGCATCAGGCCCATCTCGCCGAAGAGCTTCACCAGCTCGGTGGGAAAGCGGTCGGTTTCGTCGATCTCGGCGGCGATGGGCGCGACACTCTTTGTCGCCATGCGGCGTACGCTGTCACGGAAAGCGATCTGTTCGTCGGTGAAGTTCATGTCCTCAGGTTAAGGCGGCTGCCGCCGCGGACCAAGACCTCCGGCGGGCACAGCATCTGTGCGCGCGGCGCCACGCTGCAGCGCGCAGCAGCGGTCAGCATTGCGCCATGAACAACGACACACGCGCACTTGCCGGCCTCAAGGTGCTGGACTTCTCGATCATGATGGCTGGGCCCTACTGCGCACGCCTGATGGCCGACCTGGGCGCCGACGTCGTGAAGGTCGAGCCGCCCGAAGGCGACGACATGCGGCTGCGCCAACCGCTGCGCAGCGCGTCGGACGGCAGCCGCCACAGCGCCTACTTCGGCCAGTTGAATGCCGGAAAACGCAGCGTCGCGCTCGACCTGAAGCAACCTGCCGACCTGGACATAGCGCGCGCACTGGCGCTGCAGGCCGACGTGCTGGTGGAGAACTTCCGCCCAGGCGTGATGGACCGCCTGGGCCTGGGCGTGGACGCTCTACGCGCGCGCAATCCGCGCCTGGTCTACGCGTCGATTTCCGGCTACGGACAGCAGGGTCCGGCGCGCGAGCGCGCGGCCTACGCGATGATCGTGCAAGCCGCCAGCGGCTACGAGCGCACGCTCGCGCGCTATGCCGGCGACCGCACGCGCCCCGCGGCCACCGCCACCTTCGTCGCCGACGTGCTCGGCGGACTCAACGCCTTCGCCGCGATCCAGACCGCGCTGGTGCAGCGTGCGCGCACCGGGCTCGGCCAGGTGGTGGACGTGGCGCTGATGGATTCGATGCTCAACCTGTTGGTCTACGAACTGCAGGAGGCGCAGTTCCCGGTGCCGGATGCGCGGCCCACCTACGGCCCGGTGGCGGCGCGCGACGGCAACGTGCTGATCGTGCCGATCACGCAGCGCAACTTCGAGGCGCTGGCCAAGCTGACGGCGTTGCCGGGGCTGCGCAGCGATCCGCGTTTTGCGACCGTACCTTCGCGCGGCGCACATTGGCAGGAGATGATGCACGTCGTCGAGCGCTGGACGCGCACGCGCAGCGTGGCCGAGCTGCTGCGCGCCCTGGATGCCGCTGGCGTGCCCTGCGCACGCTATTCCGAGCCCGCCGAGATGCTGGCTGATGAACAAGCCGCAGCCCGCGCGCTGTTTGCGCCGGTGGCGGATGCGGCGGGAACCTTCACCGGCGTCGGCGCGCCCTGGCGCCTGTCGGCGGGCGGCGGCACGATCGGCGCGCGCGTAGCCGACATCGGCGAAGACCGCGCCGAAGTGCTGCGCGATTGGCTGGGCCATTGACACCGCAAAAAGGAGCCATGTCGACGCGGCGGTGCTGCGCCGAGGAGCGATCGGTCGTCCCCGACGGCGATTCACAGCTGCTGTTCCGGACGATCAGCCGGTACCGGGTTGTCCCGACTCGTGCGTATTCGTATCGTGCGCTAGTGTATGGCTTGTCGGGCGATCGAGAGAAATATGCAAGGCACCCGTTTTCTGACCCAGGCCGTCGCCTGCCAGCCGCAGCACGCGGCCACGATCTGCAATGGCCGCCGCCGCAGCTGGAAGGAGGTCGGCGCGCGCGTGCCGCGCCTGGCCGCGGCCCTGCGCGCGCTGGGCATCGAGGACGGGAAGTTCGTCGCCGCGCTGGCGATGAACTCCGACCGCTACATCGAGCTCTTCTTCGCGGTGCCCTGGGCCGGCGGTGCCTTCGCGCCGCTGAACATCCGCTGGTCGGTCGAGGAGAACATCTATGCGCTGACGGATTCGAGATCCTCGGTGCTGTTCGTCGATGACAGCTTCCTCGAACAGGCTTTGGAGCTGCGGCGCCGCCTCGACTGGGTCAAGCATCTGGTCTGGATCGGCGAAGCGGCCTGCCCCGAAGGACTGCTCGACTACGAGACGCTGATCGCCAGCCATGAGCCGATGCCCGATGCCGGCCGCAGCGGCGAAGACCTCTGGGTGATTTTCTACACCGGCGGGACCACCGCACACCCCAAGGGCGTGATGATGAGCCACCGCGGCCTGTTCGTCGCCACGCTGGGCTACCTGGCCTGGCTGCCCGACATCGAGGACCTGAGCTTCGTCTACGTCGCCGGCTACTTCCACTTTGCCGGTGCCAGCGCCCTGCTCTACATCACGCTGGCCGGGGGGACGCACATCCCGCTGCCGAAGTTCGACCCGGTGGCGGTGATGCAGGCGATTTCAGAGCACAAGGCCACCAACGCGGTGCTGGTGCCGACGATGATCAACATGCTGATCCGGCATCCTGACTTCGAGCGCTACGACCTGTCGAGCCTGCGCACCTGCGTCTACGGCGGCAGCCCGATGCCCGAAGCGCTGATCACCGAAGCGATGCAGAAGCTCCCCTCCTGGCGCTTCTTCCAGGTCTTCGGCATGACCGAAACCGGCGGCTTCGCCACCATCCTGCGCTGGCGCGACCACCTGACCAGTGGCCCGAAGGCCAGGCGCCTGCGCTCGGCCGGGCAACCGGCGCCGGGCAACGAGATCCGGATCCTGCTGCCCAATGGCCGGGAGGCGCCGCCGGACACGCTGGGCGAAATCGTCGTGCGCAGCGACATGCTGATGAACGGCTACTTCAACAACCCGGCGGCGACAGCCGCAGTGCTGAAAGACGGCTGGATGCACACCGGCGACGCCGGCACGATGGACGAGGACGGATTTCTCTACGTCGCCGACCGCATCAAGGACATGATCGTCAGCGGCGGCGAGAACGTCTATTCGATCGAGGTCGAGCGCGTGCTGTTCCTGCACCCCGCCGTGCGCGAAGCCGCGGTGATCGGCATCCCGAGCGCTCAGTGGGGAGAGAGCGTGCACGCTGTGGTCGTGCCGAAGGACGGCATGAACGTGACCGAGGCCGAACTCGACGCGCATTGCCGCCGGCACATCGGAGGCTACAAGGTGCCGCGCAGCTACGAGTTCCGTGCGGACCCGCTGCCGGTTACACCCGTGGGCAAGGTGCGCAAGAACGTGCTGCGCGACCCGTACTGGGCGGGCCGCGATCGCAAGATCAGTTGAACACAGGAGAGTGAAACCATGATGAAGACGAGCATGCTGGCTGCGCTGGCCCTGGCTGGTGCGCTGCACGGTGCCGCACTTGCACAGCAGACGATCAAGCTCGGCGTGATCACGATCGACGCCGGCCCGCTGGCGGTAAGCGCCGGCGCCATCAACGACGGTGCCATGTTGGCCGTCGAGACTCTCAACGCCCGCGGCGGGGCGCTGGGGCGCAAGTACGAGTTGGTGATTCAGGGCCATGACGGCCCACCGGCAGGCGCCATTGCCGCCGCGACCAAACTGGTGCGCCAGCAGGGAGTGTCCTTCTTCACCGGGATCAGCCCCTCGGGCAACTCACTGGCGGTGAGTGCAAAGCTCGCCGATCTGGACGCGCTGTACCTGGATGCGACCGCAGCCAGTGACGACCTGACGGGCAAGAACTGCGCCGCCAATTACTTTCGCGTCGGCATCAGCGATTCGAGCCAGGTCCAGGTCTGGCGCGAACTGGCGCAGCGCAACGGCGCCAAGAGCTTCGACCTGCTGATGGCCGACATCGCCGCGGCGCGCGACGCCACCAAGCGCTTCGTCGGTGTGTTGCCGAGCTTCGGTGGATCGATCGGCAAGGAGATCTTCGCCCCGCTGAACACCACCGACTTCGGCGGCCAGATCGCGCAGCTGCAGGCCAAGCCGGCCGACTCGTTGGTTATGTACATGCCCGGCTCGGCGGGCATCGCGCTGGCCAAGCAGCAGGCGCCTTTCGGCCTGTTCGACAAGTACAAGCTGGTGATGAGCGCGTCGATGGTCAACGAGATCCTGATCGCCGGCCAGGGGGACACCACTGCCGGCGTGTGGTCCTCGCAGAGCTACTTCTGGCAGCTGCCCGGCGAGGCCAATGCCGAGTTCGTCAAGGCCTTCGAGAGCCGCTTCAACCGCAAACCCAGCTACCTGGCGGCCGATGCCTACCTGGCCTTCGTGCTGGTGCACGAGGCGATTGTGAAGGCCAAGTCCGCCGACGTCGCGGCGGTGCGCACGGCACTCAACGGGCTGACGCTGGACACGATCGTCGGGCCCGTGGAGATGCGCGCTGCCGACCACCAGCTGGTGCGGCCGATGGTCGTCGTGCAGGCCGTGAAGGCAGCACCCGGGAAGGGCGAGATCGTGTTGCGCTCGGTAGAGCCGGCGGCCCGGATCACGCTGCCGCCGAGTGCTGAATGCAAGATGGGCTGAGGACGCGCCGCGGGACTGCTCAGCGCGCCTGCCGGCGCAAACGCGCCAGTCGCGCGTCGATCTCCTCGCGCGTGACCGCCAGGTTCGCGGCCTGGGCGGTGGTGCGTTCGAGCTGTAAGGCCTCGGTCAATGTCAGCCCGGCTTCGGCATCGAGCAGCCGCTTGTAGGCCACCAGCCCTTCGGGCACATTGGCCAGCATCTCGCGCGCCAGCGCCTCGGCTTCCGCGCGCAGTCGCTCGGGCGGCACCACGCGGTTGACGAAACCCCAGGACAGCGCTTCTTCGGCGCTGAAGAAGCGGCCGGTCAGCGCGAGTTCCTTGGCGCGGTGTGGTCCCAGACGCTGCTGCAAGCGCACCGACCCGCCCCAGCCCGGCAGTAGGCCGACCTTGGCGTGCGTATCGGCGAAGCGCGCGTCGCTGGACGCGATCAACAGGTCACAGGCCAATGCGATCTCGACGCCGCCGGTGATCGCCAGGCCGTTGATCGCGCCGATGACCGGGCCGCTGAACTGCCGCAGCGCAGCCACTGCATCGAGTTCCCAGGCGGCCGCCGCCGGCGCCACGCTCCATTCGTCGAGGTCGAGCCCAGCGGTGAAGGCCCGCCCCGTGCCGGTGAGGATCAGCACGCGGATCGCCGGATCGGCCTCCAGTTCGGATATCGCCTGCACCAGCTCGCGACGCAGCGCGATCGACAACGTGTTCAGCTTTTCCGGCCGATTGAAGGCGACGGTCGCAAAGCCATCGGGGCTGCGCTCGACGAGCAAGGTTTCGTAGGCCTCCGGCATCACGCGCCCTTGAACACGGGCTTGCGCCGCTCAACCATCGCGCTGATGCCCTCCTGCGCATCGGCACTGCCCGCCACGCGCGCCAGCGTCAGCGCCTCGTCCTCGAGCTGGGCCGTGAGTTGGGCGCCCCCGGCGGCAAGGAACAGGCGCTTGATCTCTCCGTAGGCCATCGTCGGTCCCTCGGCCAGCCGCTGCGCGAGCGCCGCGGCCTCTTCCTGCAGCCGCTCATCAGATACCACGCGGTCGGCCAGCCCGGCCTGCAGCGCGTCGGCACTGCTCAACACCTCGGCCAGCAGTACGAAGCGCTTGGCGCGAGCCGGGCCCATGCGCGCGGTGAGCGTCAGGCTCGAACCCGAGTCGCAGCTGAAGCCCAGTTGCGCGAAGGCTGAGCCGAAGCGCGCGGTTTCACCGGCGAGCACCACGTCCGCACCAGCCAGCAGAGCCACGCCGCCGCCCATCGCAAAACCCTGCACCGCACACACTACCGGCACCGGCAATTGCCAGAATCGTTGCAGCCCCATATGAAGGCTTCCGGTCCACTCGCGCACCAGCGAACCGAGCTTGTCGCGAACCGGATAGAAACTCTTCAGGTCGCCGCCGTAGCTGAAATTGGCGCCCTCTGCCTGCAACAGGACAGCGCGCAAACGCCCCGCCTCCTGATGGTCCCACAGCTCGGCCGCCACGCGCTTGAAATCGCGCGTGAAGTCGCCGTCGAAGGGGTTGCCTCTTGCGGCCTGGGTCAGCGTGACGAGCGCCAGCGCGCCCTTCATCTCGAGTCGAACAGCCTGGTTGTCCATGGTCATGCGGGTCCGTACGGGTTGCAGAAATGCAGACTGTACGCTAATGTACTAATATTGCCATCCTGGAATTCCCGCTGATCATGCTGACCCCTCAAGACGACCTCATCGGCCACCAGTTGCCCACGACTTTCGACCAGATCGACAACAGTGATCCGGCGTGGATGGAGCGGCTCTGGTACACCGGCCACCCCGCGCCCGGCGGCGATGTGATCTTCGACATCGGCCTGGGCTATCACCCGAACCGCAACGTGATGGACGGCTTCGCCGGCGTGGCGGTGCCGGGACGCCAGTGGAACTTTCGCGCCAGCCGCCGGCTGCGGCCGGATCCACTGAATACGACGATCGGGCCACTGTCGATCCGCGTCATCGAAGGGCTGAAGCGGCACACGCTGTCGCTCTCCGAGAACGATTCCGGCCTGCGCTTCGAACTGGAGTTTCACGCCACGCTGAACCCGCACGAGGAGGCCGGCCACCTGCGCCGGCGGGACGGCCGCGTCACCGAGCACATGTACCGTGCCCAGCAGATGGGCCGTTACACCGGCTGGTTGGAGTTCGACGGTCGACGCATGGCGGTGGACTCCTGGCTCGGCCAGCGCGACCACAGCTGGGGCGTGCGCGCCGAGATGCGCAGCGACGAGACCGCGCCGCCGCTGACCTTCTACCCCCCATTCTTCTTCTGCTGGACCACCGCGCAGTTCAAGGACCATGGCCTGGTCATCTTCTTCAAGGAGCGCGGGCCGGGCGACCTGATCTACCTCAGCGGCGAGCAGGTGCGGCCGCTCGGCAGCAAGGCTTCGGGACGCGACCAGCTGGTGACGGTGCAGCACGAAGCCAAGTGGCTCGCCGACCCGCTGGGCCAGAGCCTGGACCATGCCAGCTTCGAGCTGACTTTCGCCAGCGGCGAACGCCGCACGGTGCAGGTGCGCGCGCTGCCGACACGCTACTACCTGAAGGGCGGGCTCTACGGTGGCCTCGACGGTTGGTTCCACGGCGACGACAAGGGCAAGCTTTTCACCGCGCACGAGGCCTGGGACCTGCAGGATCCCGCGACTCGCCGCAAGATCCGCACGCTGGCCGACCAGGTCATCGAGGTGCGCGATGGCGACCAGGTGGGCTACGGCATCATCGAATACGGCGTAGCCAAAGGCTACCCAAAGTACGCCGAAGTGCAGGAACACCCGGCGATCTGACCGAGGGTGCGCCGCGGGCAACTGCGGGTTCGCACCAACCCCCCCGGGGGGCAGACGTGTGATGCATCGATCTCTATCGTGCCTTGTCCCTCCACTCGGAGGCACTAGACATTCTTGGAGACACCGATGAAGCAAAAGACGACGATCGCATGGTGCGCAGGGGCTGTGGTCGCCATAGGCCTGACGGCATGCGGCAGCGACGATGACGAGCCTGTGCCAACCGTCAGCGCAAGCACCTGCGCCGGCTTGGCCACCCAGTCCATTGGTGGCGCTGCGATCTCGGCAACGGCAATGGTGCCTGCAGCGGCTGCCTCGGGCGCTGCGCCGGCGGTGCCCGAGTACTGCAAGGTCACGGCACAGATCGCCCCGAAACTCAACTTCGAGATGCGCTTGCCCGTGTCGTGGAACGGCAAGCTGCACTATGGGGGCGGAGGCGGCTTCAACGGATCCATCCCTGCCGCAGACAACTCGGCCCTGAACCAAGGGTACGTCGACGTGTCCAGCGACAGCGGCCACACCGGGACGTCGGCTCTGGACGGCTCGTTCGCGCTCGGTGATCCTGTGGCCCTTCGGCTTTTCTCGCGACTGTCGGTACCGACGGTGGCGGCGGCGGCCAAGCAGATCACCGAATCGGCCTACGGCGCCGCACCTACGCGCTCTTACTTCGAAGGCTGCTCGAACGGTGGTCGCGAAGGGTTGATGACCGCCCTGCGATTCCCGACCATGTTCGACGGCGTGATCGCGAAGGCGCCCGCGAAGTTCGTGGCTCCGATCGAAAACTACCAGCGCACAGCACGATTGCTCGCCCGAGTTCCCGGCAGCACCTTCACCAGCGCCAAGTTAACGTTGTTGTCGTCGTCGCTGATGGCTTCCTGCGACGCCCTGGACGGCGTGAGCGACGGCATCATCTCGAACATCGCTGCCTGTCGCTACGACGCCAGCGTGCTGCGCTGTCCGTCCGGCGGCGACGAAAGCGACAGTTGCCTCTCGGATGCGCAGATCAATGTCGTCGCGTCTGCGACCTCGCGCATGACTGGCGGTGCCGGCACACCAAATGTCACGAGCCACTCGCCGTTTGCCCTGCTGGGCGAGATCGCGGTGCCTGGTGGTTGGGCCAGCTGGATCATCGGCAACCCTGCTTCGACCATCACCGGACTATTCGGGGCGTCGGTGGTAAAGAATCTGCTCGGCGGCGACCCCGCGGCAAACTGGGTCGACTACGATTTCAAGGCCAACGCGGCCATCGTGCAGGCAATGGCCGACGAGATCGACGTCACCGATCCCAACATGACTTCGTTCAGACTAACGGGCGCGAAGCTGCTGTTGTGGCACGGCGCGGCCGATGCGGCGGTGCCGTTGCAGAGCACGATCGACTACTACGATGCCGTAAAGACGGCAGCGGGCGGACAGGCTGCCATGGACAGCTTCTCCCGGCTCTATGTATCGCCTGGCGTCCAGCATTGCGGCGGTGGTACGGGCGCGGACCAATCGACTTCTATGCTGCCGGCGCTTGATGCATGGGTGACGCAGAACACGGCCCCCGGCGATCTGACGACCAAGCGGGTCAACAGCAGCACGGGAGCGACGGTCCTGTCGCGGCCGCTGTGCCGCTATCCGACTTTCCCGCGCTACAAAGGAAGCGGTGACGTTAACGACGCGGCAAACTACACCTGCGCGACATCCTGAACAACAACGATGGGCGGGCGCGTCGCACGGATCTATGCGGTCCCTTCGAGCAAGAAAGGCATGCGCCATGGATCGGAGGGTGTGCCCAGATCGTGGCTGCGCCCCTTCCACGCGGCGCGAAGCGACAGGAACTTCAGCAGGAGCTCTCGCTCGCTGGAAACACCGAGTCGAAGGTACGCGCGTTTTCGATAGGACTTGACGCTCTCGGCCTCAATGCCGAGTTCGGCGCCGATGGCCGATCCGTTGGCGCCGATCAATTGGAGTGCGCAAACCTGACGCTCGCGGGCCGTTAAGCTGGTCGTGCGGGCGAGGCATTGTTCGATCTCGCTCGAGGAACCGAATGCGGTAGCGGGGTCGCGCTGTGAGACCAGCATTCGGCGGTGCAAGGTTGCCAGGGTGATCAGCAGCCGGCCGGTCTCGACCGCGCGCTGGATGGCCGGCCGATCGAATTCGGCGCAGTCTCCCCAACGCGAAAACTCGAGAATGAAATCGCCTTCTGCCGTACTGCGACAGAGCAGGATCTTGTCCACGAGCGGCGTCGGGATCTGCCATGGCCAATGACGCCGCGACTCGATACCTCGGTGATCGTGAAAATGTGCGTCCGTCAAATGTGCTGAGATCGATGACATGCCGCGAGCCAGGCACGCGTCGCGCTCCCACTCCCGCTGCCGCGTGTACCTCCAGACATTGGGAACCAGCACGTTGGTCGGGTCGGGGGGCACGTGACCAGCGGCCAGCGCGCGCATCTGGCCGAGTTCGTGGTGATAAGCGAAGCAGACATGCCCGCCAAACACTGAATCGGCATAGGCCGCCATCCTCGGGCCGAAGCAACGACTGCCCAGTGCATCGACTACGTCGTGAAGGTCCGCGGCACCCACAGCGCGAAGCGGTTCGGACTGCTGCATCGGGCACCTCCACGCGCTCGCACCAAGCGCTTCTCCAGTAGGCCGGCGGACTCAGCGCAACCTTTGCGCCCGTTCAGAAAGCCAGCGCCGCCCTGTGCTGTTCACTGTCGATGTCCTCGGTGCGGCCGCGGTCGATGATCTCGCCCTTGGCCATCACGACGAAGCGCTGAGTCGTGCGCCGCACCAGGTTCAGGTGCTGCTCGACCACCAGCACCCCGGTGCCCGCGGCGCGGATCTTGTTGAAGGTGGTGACCAAGTCGTCGACCAATACGGGCGACAGGCCTTCGGTCGGCTCGTCGAGCAGGATCACCTTCGGGTTGCTAAGCAGCGCGCGGCCCACCGCCAGCATCTGCTGTTGACCGCCGGAAAGCGCGGTGCCCATGCGATGCCGGCGCTCCTGCAGGATCGGAAACAGCTCGAAGATGCGCTGCAGCGTCCAGTGCCCCTTGCGGCCGCTGGCGGCGCCGAGCAACAGGTTCTCCTGCACCGTCAAGTGCGCCAGGATCAGCCGCCCCTGAGGGCTGACGCTGACGCCATGCTTGGGCGCGGCGTAGGATGGGAGCTTCTCGAGGGCGACACCGCCTACGTTGATGCTGCCGCCCTTCAGCGTGGTACCGCCGAAGAAGCTGTTGATCAGCGTGGACTTGCCGGCGCCGTTCTTGCCCACCACGGCAACGGATTCGCCTTCGTCCACCTCTAGGTCGATGCCACGCAGCACGACCGACTTGCCGTAGCCGGCCGTCAGCCCACGGATCGAGATGAAGCTCATGCGGCCGTCCCCAAATAGGCGGAAATGACGCGCGGATCCTTGCGCACCTGCTCCGGTGCGCCACTGGCGATCACGCGTCCGAGGTCCAGCGCCGTCACCGCGTCGCAGAAGCGGAACACCGCGTCGACGTCGTGCTCGACCACGAGTGCAGTTACGCGTCGATGTTTCACCAGCTTTACCAGGTGCTCGAACAGCGCCACCGTCTCCGTCGTCGACAAGCCCGCGGCAGGTTCATCCAACAGCATCAGGCTCGGCTTGCCGATCATCGCCAGCGCGATATCGACCCGCCGCTGGTCGCCATAAGCGATGCCGTCGGCCGGCTGGTCTAGCGCAGCGCGCAGTTCGAAGGCTTCGACGATTTCGTCCAGATCGGGCTCGTTCAACTGCGACGCCACCAGCTCCAGTTGCTCGCGTACGCTGATGCCGGGGAAGATGCTGGTGCGCTGGAACGAGCGCGACATGCCCGCGCGCCGGCGCCAGACGACGCTGCGCTGCGTGATGTCCTGGCCGTCGACAAACACGCGCCCTCCCGTGGGTCGGCGCCGGCCGGTGATCGCATCCATCAACGTGCTCTTGCCGGCACCGTTCGGACCGATGATGCCGTGCAACACACCGCGTTCGGCCACTTCCAGGTTGACCCCGGCCAACGCCTGGACGCTGCCATAGCTGACACTCAGGTCTTCGACTCGCAGCATGTCAGCGGCGCCTCCACAGTTTGAGCAGGAAGCCCATCGCACCTTGCGGAAACGCGGCGATCATGACCACGACCGCGATGCCGGTGAGTAGCTCCAGGTAACCAGTGGCGCCGAAGGCATCCTGACCCCAGGTGTAGAGCAGCGCACCCAGCAGCGGGCCGCCGACGGTGCCGCCCCCGCCGACCAGCATCGCCACCAGCGCGTGTCCGCCGGTGGCAAAGTCCAGCAGCTCCGGCGACGCAAAGGCCGAATGCAGCGCCATCAACACCCCAGCGATCGAGACGACAAAGCTCGTCAACACGAAGGCCAGCCAGCGCGGCACGTAGGTATCGAAGCCCGAGAAACGCATGCGTTCCTCATTGGCCTGTGTGGCGCGCAGCACCTGGCCGAAGCGCGAATGCGCCGCGCTCCACAGTAGCCACATCACCAAACACAGCGCCACCCAGGCCAGCGGCCAGAAGGTTGAGGCTTTGGCCAGACCGGCCTGCGACAGGCCCAAGAAGCTACCGGTGAAAGTCATCGTCAGGCCGTCGTCGCCACCGGTCACGGGCCGCATCACCTGCAGCGTGGACATCGACTTGAGCATCTGCGCCAGCGCCAGCGTCAGCATCGCAAAGGGCAGCGGACGCGCACGCACGACCAGCGCACCGCTGAGTGCCGCGAAGGCCGTGCTGACGAGCAGCGCCAATGGCACAGCCCAAGCCAAGCCGATGCCGAGATGGGTGGTGAAAATGCCCAGCAGATAGGCCGGTAGGCCGATGAAAGCGGCCACGCCGAACATCACCAGCCCGCATTGATGCATCAGGAAGCCGATGCCTACCGCGGCGATGCCGAGCAACACGCCGTTGATCAGCAGGCTGAGATAGAAGCTGCTGGTCAGCACCCAAGGAAGGAAGCAACCGACCACCGTGACGGCGCCGACGACGATCAGTGAGCGCCAGGGCGAACGCCTTGACACCACCGGCCGCGACGCCGGCTTGGCGGCGCTCATCACCGCACCCATCAGGCTACCCTCCCGCGGCCGAAGCCCTGCGGCCGCCACAGCAGCACGCCGAAGAGCAGCAGATAGGGCGCGAGCACGGCGAGCGCCGGAAACAGTACGGTGCCGATCACCTGGATGAAGCCGTAGACCAGCGCGGCGGCAATCGCGCCGCCGATGCTGCCCAAACCGCCGACGACGACCACGATCAGGCAACTGATCAGGATGCTGCCGCCCATGCCGGGGTCGACCGACAGATAGGGCCCGGCCAGCACGCCCGCCAACCCGGCAAAGGCGATCCCCAGACACACGACCATCAGGCTCAGCCGGTCGGTGTTGACGCCCATCATTCGCGCCACGTGCGGCTGCTGGCTGACAGCGCGCGTGTACATGCCGCTGCGTGTGAACTTCAGCCACGCGGCGAGCGCCAGGCAGGTGCCGAAGCCGACCGCGATCAGGAACAGCCGGTAGGACGGGTACATCGTGCCGAAGAGGTTCACCGAGCCCTCCAGCGCGGGTGGCGGCTCCACCGACAGCGGCACCGTGCCCCAGATCTTGTGCACCACCGGACCGATGATCAGCGCCAGCCCGAAGGTAACCAACGCCACGTCCATGTGCGAGCGCTTCTGCAACGGCCGCAGCACCGCCAGCTCGAAGACCGCGCCAACCGCGGCGAGCAGCAGCGGAACGATGACCAGCGCCGCCCAGAAACCCAGGCTCTTGCCGACTGTATAGCCGACATAGGCACCGAGCATGTAGAAGGCACCGTGGCCGAAGTTCATCACGTCGCGCAGGCCGAAGATCAGGGCCAGCCCGCTGGCCAGAATGGTCAGCAGCGACGCCAGCGCCAGCGCATTGGCGAACTGCGCGACATTGACGAGGTGGGAGAAGTCCACGTCTTTGACCTCATCAGCTCGCCTTGCACTCGGCACTGGCCGGCGGATAGATCTCCGGTCCGGACTTGACGACCTTCATCTGGAAGACGTTCTTGCCGCCGGGTCCCTTCACCACCTGCGCCATGCCGTGCTGGCGGATCAGGTGATGGTCGGCAGCGCGCATTTCGACGTTGCCGAAGATCGTGTCGATCTTCAGCCCCTCGAGTGCCTTACGCACTTTGTCCGGGTCGGTGGACCCGGCCTTGATAACCCCGGCACGGTAGGTCTCCAGCGTGGCCATCATGTCGGCATCAGTGTAGAAGGGGCGGCGCTTGGCGATGCGCTCGAACTCCTTGACGTAGGCCGCATTGCGGGTGCCGGGCAGCTCCGGCGTCCAGCTCAGCGTGTTGTAGACGCCGAGCACGTTGTCACCCATCGCCTCGAGCTGGAAGTCGGTCGCAAAGCCGTTGCCCAGCACCAGCTTGTACTTGTCGAACAGGCCGAACTGCTTGGACTGCTTGGCAAAGGACTGGCCATCGCTCATGAAGAGCGTCACCACCAACGCATCGGTCGGCTTGGACAGCTGCGAGATGTAGCTGCCGAAGTCCGCCGTGCCCTGCGGCGAGAACAGGCTCTGCTGCACGCTGCCGCCGCTGCTGCCCACCAGTTCGGCAAAGCTCTTCGAGAAGCTCTGCCCGGCGGCATAGTCCATCGAGATCAGGTTCCAGGTCTTGGCGCCGCTGGTCTTGACGAACTCCTGCATCATCCGTGTGGTCAGCGCATCGGGTGTGTTGACGCGGAAGTAGTTCGGCGCGCAGGACTTGGTCATCAGGTCGTTGCTCTGCGCATAGTGGTCGATCTGCAGGACGTTCAGCGACTCGAGCTTCGGCACCAGTGCCAGCGAGTGCGAGCTTTGCGTCTGGCCCATGATCATCGACACACCGCCCTGCTGCGCCAGCTTGGTGGCCGCGGCCACGGCGCCTGCCGGCGTGCCCGAGTGCGCCTGGATGACGAGCTCGAACTTTCGCCCGAGCGCACCGCCCTCGGCGTTAAGGATTTCCACGGCTGCCTTGGCGCCGGATTCCATCAGGCCGGCGTAGGTGGCAAAGGGGCCGCTGTCGATCAACAGCAGGCCGACCTTGATCGGCGCTGCCGGCTGCGCGGTTGCGAAGGGAACGGCGATCGCCAGCGAGGCGGCACAGAGGGTTCGGCGGACGAGAGAGGGCATGGCTTGTCTCCTGAAGACGGTCTATTTGTTCGCTAGTGTACGATATGCATCAGTACATCGTCAATGACACGGAGTACGTAGTCGGGTTTGTCCCGAGTCGCACCGACACGGGCGCTGTGCCGAAGGGATCAGCCTTCGCGACCGCTCGACATCTCGGCAAACAGGGGTCGCGGCGAGTTCTTCAGCTCGAGTTCGACCTCGGCACGCATTGCCTGCCGCAGCTGCGCCTCGACCTCGGCCCGTCGCTCCGGCGGTAGCTGCACGCCGTCGCCGTCGAGCCAGGCCATCACTTCGGCCAACGTGCGGTTGCCTGCATCGCGTCGTGCAAGCAGCTCGCCCGCCGGGACCGGCCGAGGCAGTGCTTCGTCGGGAAATGCGAGACCGACCAGCGGCCGGATCGCGTCCAGCGCACGCTGCTGCGCCGCGATCTGCTCGAGCAGGAAGCCGGCCGACCAGTCGGCGCGCACCTTGAAGGTGTTCAGCAGATTGATGACACCGAACACCTGGCCGCGCGCGAATTCATCGTCGAGACGACTCAGCACCTCGGCACGCAGCGTGGCGCACATGCCATCGATCAGGCGGGGAAAGGAGTTGTTCATTCGGCCTCCTGCAGGGTGTCCCCAAAGAGGATCGAACCTCCTCGGCGGGCAGCGAATAGTGTGAACATGGGGGTCGTCATGCGGATTCGATCAGTTTGTCCATCTGACGAAGGCAGGTCGCGATCTGGCTGCCCATCGCCGGCATGCGCATGTCGTTGAAGCGGCCTTCCTCGAAGCAACGCGCCGCCGCCATGTGTGTAGCAGCCAGCTTCAGCAGCGAGAACACCTGGTAGTAGCGCACGGCGTCCATCGACACCTCGATGCCCGCTTTGTCGGCATAACGCCCGTAGAACAGCTCCGGTTCAGCCAGACGGCCGATATAGGGCGTGCCGCCCTTGTACATGGGCATGCTGGCCCAGGCCAGGTCTTCGTGCGGGTCGCCCAGGTGCACCAGTTCCCAGTCGAGAATGGCGGTGATGGCGCCATCGGTTTGCAGGAAGTTGCCGGTGCGATAGTCGCCGTGCACGATCGTGACACGCGGTGCCGTCGGGCAATGCGCCTTCAGCCAACGCAGACCCCAGTCGGCCAGCGGGTAAGGCCGCATCTGCCAACGCTGGATCAACGCCTCCCAAGTCTGCACGCTGCGCAGCGCAGCGTTGCGCTCGTCGACGTCGCCGGCCATCGCGGCGATGGGCTGCTGGCGCCAGTCGACGCGATGCAGCGCGGCCAGGCAATCGATGAACTGGTGCGCGAGCCGGATGCGTAGGCCTTCCTCAAGCGGCGGCTCGCTCGGCGACACCCAGGGCACGACGGCCTCACCTTCGGCCTTGTCGCTGAACATGAAGGGCGCGCCCAGGATTGTCGGGTCGTCGTCGTGCCAGAAGGCGCGCGGCACCGCCACGCCGCTGCCCTCGAGCGAGCGCATCGCCAGCACCTGCGGCAATGCGCTGTAGGGAGCGAACAGCCCGTAGTCCGGCCCGAGGCGCAAGATCAGCTCGCGCGGGCCAGCCTCGTCGAGGCCGTCCACCGGCACCGCATAGGTCAGCCACGAGAAGCCCACCGGGAAGCGCCGGATGGTGCCCACGTGCACCGGGTGGCCGACTTGGTCGGACAGGTAGCGCCTGATGCGCGGCGCGAGCGCGGCGTCGTCGATGAGTTGGGTCATGACAGTCTGAAGTGCGCGCTTTCGTTGACGCTGACCACGCCGAAGCGCCCGGCGCGCGCGAGAAGCCGGGTGACCGAGCCATAGCCAGGACGGAAGTGCACGATCTTCTCCAACCCCAGCACACACGCCAGCGTGACATTGATCGGCAAGCCATGGGTAAACACCGCGACATGTGCTTTCTCGTCGCCTTCCGCCGCAGCGAGCAAGGCATCGAGCACGGTGCCGCGAAAAACCTGTGGGTCCCCACCGAGATAGAGCACCGGATCGTCGAGAAAGAGTTGCCATTCGGCATCACCCAGCGCACGCAGCGTCTCGGTGCTGCGATAGTGGGCTACGTGCCGGTCGGCTTCGGCCCAGCCCTCGACGGTGCGGATCGGGAGTCCGAGCCTCCCAGCCAACGGCAGCGCGGTCTCGTGAGCGCGCAACAACGGACTGGCGACGATCGATGTGACGCCCTCGTCTGCCAGCAGCCTCGCTACCGCCTCGGCCTGGCGTTGGCCGTCTGCCCTCAGCGGTGGGTCATGCGGCCGCGCCGCATTGCCTTCATCCGGCCGTCCGTGGCGCACCAGCGTAAGCCTCATCGTCAGCGGACCCCGTGCTTCAGGAGATCCGGCTGCACCGCGCGATGAAAGCCTTCGAAGGGGACGTTGTTGCGGCTGGGCTGGACTTTCCAGTAGCTGGGCTTGTTGTTGGGCGTACCGCCGTCGACGCGCAGGCACGAGCCGGTGATGTAGGCCGCCGCCGGCGACAGCAGATAGACAATGGCCGACGAGATCTCGGCTTCGGTGCCGTAGCGTTGCAGCGGTACCGTAGGCGGAAACTGGAGGATCTTGGCCTTGGCCTCGGGCGTGTAGGTGTCGAAGCCGCTGGAGGCGATGCCGCTGGGCGCCACGCAGTTGACGCGCACGCCGCTGGCGGCCCATTCGCAGGCAGCGGTCTCGGTCAGCGTCAGCATGCCGCCGCGCGCCGCTCCGGAGTGCGCATAGTCCGGCCAGCCATGCCAGATGTCGGCGATGACGTTGACGATCGCACCGCCGTGCTGCTCCATCCATCGGTTGAAGACCTCGCGCATGAAGATGAAGCCGCCGGTGAGGTTGCTGCGCACCACCGCCTCGAAGCCCTTGGTGCTGATGGTCTTCATCGCCGTGCGGTACTGGCCGCCGGCGTTGTTGACCAGCGCATCGATGCGGCCGCGTTCGCGCAACACCGCTTCGATGACATCGACGACCATCGGCTCCTCGCGGATGTCTGCGGCGTGGCAGCTGGCGCTGCCACCGTCCTCGGCGATTTCGGCCTGCACAGCCTGCAGCTTGTCCAGCTTGCGCCCGACCAGCGCGACATGCGCACCGAGCGCGGCCAGCTCGTGCGCGGTGCAGCGGCCGATGCCGCTGCCGCCGCCGGTGACGATGATGGTCTGGCCGGCGAACAGCCCCGCCCTGAAGATCGACTGGTAGCCCATGGGTGCAATGCTTCCTCAGTACTGGACGGCCGCGCGACCGATGCGTTCGCGCGCGATGATCAGCTTCATGATCTGCGCGGTGCCGTCGCCGATCTCCAGCCCCATCACGTCGCGCATGCGTTGCTGGTGAGGCAAGTCCTTGCTCCAGCCGTAGTGGCCGAAGGTCAGCAGGCACTGGTGGATCACGTCGAAGGCGTTGCGCGGCCCCATCCATTTGCACATCGCCGCCTCCGAGGTATGCGGCAGACCCGCATCCCTCAACGCCAAAGCGTGGTAGCAGAGCTGCCGCACCGCGGCGATCTGCGACTCGCCTTCGGCCAGCGGGAAGCTCACGCCTTGGAACTGGCCGATCGGCCTGCCGAAGGCCTCGCGCTCCTTGCTGTAATCCCAGGCCTCGTCAAGGCTGGCCTGCGCCGCGCCCACGCATTGCAGGCCGATCAGGGCACGGCTGTAGTCGAAGCCCTGCATCACCTGCGTAAAGCCCTTGCCTTCGTCGCCCAACCGGTGGCTGAGCGGCACACGCACGTCGTCGAAGAACACCGAGCCGCGGCCGATGATTGCGCTGCCCACGTCGTCGAACTTGGTGCGGGAGATGCCTTTAGTGCCTTCGTAGGGGATGAAGAAGGCGCTGACCCCCTTTGCACCCTCTTCCGGCCTGCCGGTGCGTGCGAAGATCAGGTAGGCATCGGCGCGGTCGGCGAAGGTGATCGAGGTCTTCTCGCCGTTGATGACATAGTGGTCACCCTCGCGCCGCGCCTTGAGCATGAGGTTGCTCGCGTCGGAGCCGCCGCGCGGCTCGGTCAGGCAGATCGCCACCACCGCCTCGCCGCGCGTCATGCGCGGCACCCATTCGCGCACCACCTCGGGCGGCGCGTGGCGCATCAGGATCGCGCCGTTGAGCGAAATGCCCACCGGCACGGCGCTGACGTTGAAGTCGCCATAGGCCAGCTCTTCGGCGATCAGCCCGGTGGTCACCGCATCGACGCCCAGGCCGCCCAACTCCTCGGGTAGATCGGTGCCGAGCAGGCCGAGCCGGCCCATCTCGGCGATCAGCTCGCGGTCGAGCTCGCCGCTCTTCTCGCGCTTCTGATACTGCGGCAGCAAGCGTTCGCGGGCGAAGCGGCGGGCGGTCTCCTGCAAGGCCTTCTGGTCGTCGGTCAGCACCATCGTCGTTGTCTCCTGCGGATCGGTTCATCATATATTACACTAGTGTACTTTACACTAAGTATTTTCCAGCGCTGCGCAGCGCGTCCAGCGTCTTAGGCTGCCGTCACGCCCCAGTCGCTCAGCACTTCCTGCTGATGCTCGCCGGGCAACGGCGCCGGCCTGCGCAGCGAGCTGGGCGTCACCGAGAAGCGGGGCGCCGGGGACGGGTGCTTCAGGCCGTCGAAATCGCTGAAGGTGCCGCGCGCCGCCATCTGCGGGTGCTGCGGCGCCTCGTCGATGCTCAGCACCGGAGCCAGACAGGCATCGCGGCCCGCGGCTGCTTCCACCCAGGCCTGCTGGGTACGCTTGCGGAATACCTCGGCGAAGCGACCACGCATCGCCGGCCACGACGCGCGCTCGTTCTGTGGCGGCAAGGTAGTCGGGTCCAGATCCATCACCGCCAGCAGCGCGGCATAGAACTGCGGCTCGATCGCACCGACGGCGACATAGCGGCCATCGGCGGTCTCGTAGGTGCCGTAGAACGGCGCCCCACCGTCGACGATGTTCTCGCCTCGGTTCGCGGTCCACGTGCCCTGCTGCCGGTAGGCCTGGAAGGCCGACATCAGGTGCGCCACGCCGTCGACCATTGCTGCATCGACCACTTGCCCGCGCCCGCTGGCGCGCGCCGTCCAGGCCGCAGCCAGCACGCCGACGGCGAGGTACATCGCGCCGCCGCCAAGGTCAGCGACCAGGTTCAGTGGCGGCGGCGGCGGCGTTCCCGGCGCCCCCAGGCTGCCGAGGGCACCGGTGATCGCCAGATAGTTGATATCGTGCCCGGCTTCATGGGCCAGCGGGCCGTCCTGGCCCCAGCCGGTCATGCGGCCATAGACCAGCCGCGGGTTGCGCGCCAGGCACACATCAGGCCCGAGACCGAGGCGCTCGGTAACGCCGGGACGAAAGCCCTCGAGCAGCACATCGGCGCGTGCCACCAAGTCCAGCACTGTGCCCAGCCCCTGCGGCGTCTTCAGATCGAGCGCCACCGATCGCTTGTTGCGGTTGTAGAAATCGAAGCGGGGCGGTTGCTCCGGCTCACGGCCGGGCGCGAGCACACGGTCAACGCGCACGACATCGGCGCCCAGGTCAGCCAGCAACGCGCCGCAGAACGGCGCCGGCCCGATCGCGGCCAGTTCGAGGATGCGCAGGCCATGCAGCGGTCCATTCATGGCAGTGTTCCTTCTGAGTTCGAGGAGCGCCAGCGGCGCAGGCCGCCATCGGCCGCGGCCACGCCGCGCAGCCATGGCGATGGGCGAAAGCGCTCGCCGTGGCGCTCGGCCAGCACGACCGCCCGTGCGACGAAACCGGCCAGCCCGAAGCGCTCCACCCAGCTCAGCACGCCGCCATCTGCGCGCGGATAGGCCAGGCCAAGCATCGTGGCGGCATCGGCATCGTCGGCGCTGTCCAGCACGCCTTCTTCGAGACAATGCAGTGCCTCGATCGCCTCGATCCAGCGCAGGCGCTGTGCGATGGCCTCGGGGGGCATCCCGGCCGTCCGGCCTGAGAACAGGCGCGCGAGACCGGACCAGGGCACACGCGCGCCGTCGCTGGCGATGTCGTAGAAGCCACCGCCTTGACGGCGCCCCGATCGCCCCGCGGCGACCATCGCCGCAAGCACCGGCGCGCCCAGCGGGCGGCAGCGCAAAGCCGGCAGCCCATCGGCGCGCGCCTGTTCGATCTGCTGCAGGTTCAGCGCCAGAGAGATGTCGTCGAGCAGCGCGAGCGGTCCGATCGCGCGACCCAGCTCGCGGGCGACTGCATCGACATCGCTCGGCGGTACACCCTCCCCTACCAGCGCCAGCGCCTCATCCAGGTAGGCCGCGAACACCCGCGAGGTGAAGAAGCCGGGGCCATCGCGCACCACCACCGGCACCTGGCCCAACCGTCGCACGAAGTCCAGCGCAGCGCGCAGCGTCGAAGCCGCAGTCGCTTCGCCGCGCACCACCTCGACCAGCTTCATGCGTTCCACCGGCGAAAAGAAGTGCAGGCCGAGGAAGCGCTCGGGCTGGTCGAGAGAGCGCGCCAGGCCGCTGATCGGCAGCCCGCTGGTGTTGCTGGCGATCAGCGCCGCCGGCGGCAACGCGGCCTGCAGGCGGCGCAGCGTGTCGAGCTTGAGCGCGCGTTCCTCGGGCACCGATTCGATGGCCAGCGTGCAGCCGCCCAGTTCGGCATCCGAACTTGCGGCGCGCACCCCCGCAAGCACGCGCGCGCTCTGCTCCGCCGTCGTGCGCCCGCGTGCCACCTCGCGTTCGAGCTGCGCTGCCAAGCGCTGACGCCCCACCAGCGCGGCCGCCGGATCGCGCCCGAGCAGCAGCACCTCGCACCCGGCCGCCGCGGCGATGCGTGTGATGCCCAGGCCCATCAGCCCCGGGCCGACGACGGCGATGCGCTCCATCAGCGGAGACCGCGTGGCGATCGCCGCGGCCGAGGGGTGGCGTCGGGCTTCATCATGCGATCAGCGCCAAACCACGGTTCGCATACGCCAACGCCAGCCTGCGGCCGACGCGGGCGGCGTCGGGCAGGAAGCCGATGCCCTGCTCGCCGCGGCGCGCCACGCCGGCGCTGCCGACCGCGCCACGGAACATCGCGAACACCTGGTGGAAAGTGGTCATCCGTTCGGTCGCGCCGGCCAGCGCGTAGTAACGCTCCAGGTAGTCCTGCTCGCTGGGGATGCCCAGCGCGGCCAGGTCGAGCCCGAGCAGTCCGCCGTTTTCGTCGGGCGCCATGCGCCAGGCCTGGCTGTTGTAGGCCACGTCGACCAACGGGTGCCCTAACGTCGACAGCTCCCAGTCGAGCACGCCGACCACGCGCGGCTCGCTGGCGTGGAACATCAGGTTGCTCATGCGGAAGTCCCCGTGGCACAGCGCCTGCAGCTCGCTGTCGGGCACACGTTCGGCAAGCCACGCGACGATGCGGTCCAGCGCCGGGTTGTCGTCGTCGCCGCGCCTGAAGCCGGCCCACTGCTCGGACCAGCGCTTCAGCTGGCGCGCGAAGTAGTTGCCCGGCCGGCCATAGTCGGCCAGAAAGAGCGCGCCGAGATCGAGGCGATGCATCGCGGCCATCGTGCCGACCATCGCCTCGAACATCGCCCTGCGCTCGGCGGGCGTGACCCCGGGCGTGGCGAAGTCGTGGAACACACGGCCCTGCAGCCGCTGCATCAGGTAGAACGGCGTGCCGATGACCTCGCGCTCGGCGCACCAGTGCAGCGGCTCTGGCACCGGTATCGGGCTGCGCTGCAGCGCGCTCAGCACGCGCCATTCGCGATCGATGGCATGGGCTGAAGGCAGCACCGGCCCGGCCGGCTGCTTGCGCAGCACCGCCTGCCAGTCACCGCGCGCCAGGAAGTAGGTCGGGTTCGACATGCCGCCTTCGGTGCGCTGCACCGACAGCGCCTCGCGCCCATGTCCGAGTCGCTCGCGCAGGTAGGCGTCGAGCGCGCCGACATCGAAGTCGATGCCGCGCTCGCTGGTTGCGGCACCGTCGCCTGGCGGATTCACGCTGCCGCGCTGGAGTTGGCCGCCTTGCCGCTGAAGCCGAACAGGTACTGCGCGACGCGGCGCATCTGCACCTCTTCGGTCCCTTCGGTGATGCGGTAGCGGCGATGGTGGCGGTAGATGTGCTCGAAGGGCATCGCCCGGCTGTAGCCCATTCCGCCGTGGATCTGCATCGCCCGGTCGGCCGCCTCGCAACACAGCCGGTTCGCGCGGAAGTTGCAGATCGAGACCATGTCGCTGATCTCCAGCGGATCGCGCCGGCCCATCTCCCACGCGGTGCGGAAGATGTAGTTGCGCACCATTTCGCATTCGGCATACAGCTCGACCAACGGAAACTGCACCGCTTGCTTCTTCGACAGCGGCTCGCCGAAGGCGATGCGTTCACGCGCGTACTTCGCCGCCTGGGTGATGCAGTAGCGCGCGGCGCCGGCGCTGGCCGCGGCCTGGCGGATGCGGTTCTCGTGCACGAAGCGCTGCGCCACCATCAGGCCTTCGCCTTCCTTGTGCAGGATGGCGCTGTCGGGCACGCGCACGTCCTTCAGTTCGGTCTCGGCATGGTCCGAGGGCATGTTGAAGGTCCAGTGGTTGTACAGGACCTTGTGGCCGGGCGTGGCGGTGGGCACGATGAACGCGGTGATGCCCTTGCCATCGCCCGGCTTGCCGGAGCTGCGCGCGAACACCAGGTTGGCATGCGCGCGAGCGACCTGGCTGTTCCAGCGCTTCATGCCGTTGATCACCCACTGCGCGCCATCGCGCACCGCGGTGGTCTCCAGCCAGGTGGCGTCGCTGCCGTGGCCGGGTTCGGTGAGGCCGAAGCTCAGGTGCTTCTTGCCGCTGATGATGCCTTCGATGTAGGTCTTCTGTTCCGGCGTGCCGTAGGCATCGAGCACCGGAATGATGGGGAAGTTGCCGACGATCGACGACTCGTCCTGCAGGTCGTTGTGCAAGCCCAGCCCCTTGGCCGCCAGATGCTCGCGGATCGCGGCGATCATCAGGCTGTCGGCAGCGCCGCCGCCGCAGCTTTTGGGCAAGCCCAGGCGCAGGTGGCCGGCGCGGTCGGCGCGGTGCTCCATCTCGCTGATCAGCTCGCGCCATTTCGGGTGCGGCCGGCCATCGTTCTCCCAGTCGGTGCGCGCGTATTCGCGGCGGTGGTCGAAGTACTGCGGGTGCTCGCGCTCCAGCGGCTTGATCTCCTTGTCGATGAAGGCATCCAGCTCGGCCAGCTTGGCGCTGACCGCTTCGGGCAAACGAAAGTCCATCGATGCAAACTCCTCAGATTTTTAGACCGGAATCTTCCCGTGCGGGTGCGTGCTGCTCACGCCACCGTCGACCGCGTAAAGCTGCCCCGTGACGAAGGAGCTGTCGTCGCTGGCCAGGAAGGCGGCCATCGCGGCGATCTCCTCCGGCCGGCCTGCCCGCTGCAGCGGTGTCATGTGGCCGATGCGGCCCTCTTTGCCGCGCTCGCGCGCGTACTCGAAGACCTTGCGTGTCATCTTCGTCTCGACCAGACCGGGCAGCAGCGCGTTGACGCGCACGCCGGTACCGGCAAAGGCGTTGGCCGCCGTCTGCGCCAGGCTGTTCACCGCCGCCTTGCTGGCGCTGTAGCTGATGGCGCCCGCGTTCGCGCGCAGCGAGGCGGCCGAAGAGGTGAGGATGATCGAGCCGCGACGCTGCTCGCGCATTACCCGGCCGGCGTGCTTGATCGCCAGCATGCAGCTGAGAACGTTGACGCGCCACACGTCCTGCCATTCTTCGATCGTCTGTTCCAGGATGCCAGCGTTAGTGCCTGGCGTGCCGGCGTTGGCGAAGAAGACATCGAGGGAACCGAACTCAGCGACACAGCACTGCACAACGCGCTGCACTTCGTCTTCGTCGGTGGTGTCGGCACGCAGCGCCTGCGCGCGGCCGCCGGCCTGGTGAACGGCCGATGACACCTCCTCGATGTTGTCCGCGCTGCGGCCGACCACCAGCACCGACGCCCCCTCTTCCGCGAAACGCAGCGCGCTGGCTCGGCCGATGCCGCTGCCGCCACCGGTCACCACGCACACCCGTCCTTGGAGTCGTTTCATTGGATACCCACCGTCCATCCACCGTCCACCAACAATTCCGCACCGTGCACGTAGGCGCTGTCGTCGCTGGCCAGGTAGGCCACCGCCGCGGCGATGTCCTCGGGCCGGCCAAAGCGGCCGAGCGGCATTGCCGCCTCGCGTGCCGCCAGCGTCGGCGCGTCGAACTGTGCCTTCGACGCCGGCGTGCCCACCATGCCCGGAATCACGCTGTTGACGCGGATGCGGTCGCGCGCCAACTCCACCGCCGCCGCGCGTGTCAGGCCGAGCACGCCCGCCTTCATCGCGGCGTAGACGATCGATTCAGTCACCGGATGCAGCGCCGAGGTCGAGCTGAGATTGATGACGCTGCCGCCGCCGCGCCGCCGCATTTGCGGTACCGCCGCCTGAAGCGTCCACATCAGCGCTTTCAGACCCACCGCCAGGGTCTGCTCGGCCATGGCCTCGTCGATGGCCTCGAGCGGCCCGAAGCGCGCCCAGACCGCGTTGTTCACCAGCACACCGACCGGTGCCCCGAAGGTGCTTTCGACATCGCCCATCGCCGCCGCCACCGCGTCGCGCCGGCCGACATCGCAGACGAAGGCGCGCACGTCCAGGCCCTGGCCGCGCAGTTCATCGACCGCCGGGCCCAGGCGCCGCTCGCTGACGTCCCACGCCGCTACCCGGCCGCCCTCGCGCGCCAGGCGCTCGGCGATGGCCCAGCCGATGCCGCGTGCGGCGCCGGTGACTACGCAGACAATTCCTTCGAGACGACCCATTTGCTATTTCGTTCGCTACCGTACGAATTCGATCATAACCATCGGACAAGGTGTCTGCGGGTTTTCCCGTTGTCGTACACATGCGTACTATCTAGTATGCTATCGGCCATGAAAGCTGCCGTTCTCGAATCCCGGGGCCGCGAAGGCCTGAAGCTGCGCGACTTCCCCGCGCCGATACCACGCGCCGGCGAAGCACTGCTGCGCGTGCACGCGGTGGGGCTGAACCGAGTCGACCTGTACATGCGCGATGTCGGCGTCGGCATCACACATGCTTTGCCGATCGTGCAAGGCGTCGAGGCGGCCGGCGTCGTGGCCCACGCGCCCGAGGGCAGCGGGCTGCGCGCGGGCCAGAAGGCCATCCTCTACCCCAATGCCTTCTGCGGCCATTGCCGCTACTGCCTGGCGGGGGACCATCCGCTTTGCCTGAACGCCGACATCATGGGCGAGCACCGCCACGGCTCGCTGGCGGAATACGTCGCCATGCCGGCGCACTGCTTCTTCCCGCTGCCCGACGATGCCGACCTGGTGGCCGCCGGCGCGCTGATGACCGGCCATCTCACCGCCTGGCGGATGCTGTTCGGCAAGCGCGCGCTGCGCGCCGGCGAAACGGTGCTGATCGTCGGCATTGGCGGCGGCGTCGCCGTGGCCTGTCTGCAGCTGGCGCTGAGGGCGGGCGCGCGCGTGCTGGTGACCAGCAGCAGCGACGCCAAGATCGCGCGCGCCATCGAGCTGGGCGCCAGCGGCGGTGTCAACTACCGCAGCGACAAAGTGGCCGCGCGCGTGCTGGAGATGACCGGCGGCGAAGGCGTGGACATGGTGATCGACAGCGTCGGCCAGGCGAGCTGGGCCGACTCGCTGAAGAGCCTGCGCCGCGGTGGCCGGCTGGTGACCTGCGGCGCCACCACCGGCTCGAACCCGGGCGCCGACATCCAGCGGATGTTCATCCGCCAGCTGGAGGTCTACGGCTCCACCGGCGGCAGCGTCGACGAGTTCCGCCAGCTGGTGGCGATGTTCGCGCGCGGTGGGCTGCACCCCGTCATCGACCAGCAGGTCCCACTGGACCAGGTGCACGCCGCCTTCGACCGGCTGCATGCCGGCGAGCAGTTCGGGAAGATCGTCGTCACCGTGCCGGCATGAACCTGGACTACGTGTCCAGCCTGCGCTTCGCACCGACCGAGCAGGACTACAGCTGGCCCGACAGCCTGCTCTATGCGCTGGCGGTGGGCTTTGGCCGCGACCCGCTCAATGCCGAGGAGCTGCCCTACGTGTACGAGGCAGCGGCGGGCCACGCGCAGCGCGTGGTGCCTTCGATGGCCATGGTGCTGGGCTGGCAGCCCTTCTGGCAGCACGGCCCGGCCACGGGCATCGACTGGAAGCGCATCGTGCATGGCGAGCAGCACCTGCAGCTGCACGCGCCGCTGCCGGCGGCAGGCCGCGTGCGCACCGAGCACCGGCTGGTGCGCGTGCAGGACAAGGGCGCCGGCCGCGGTGCGGTACTGCAGATCGACACCGAGCTTTTCGAGCGTGCGCAGGGCACGCACCTGGCCAGCCTGCAGAGCCTGCATTTCCTGCGGGGCGACGGCGGCTGCGGAGATTGGGGCGAGCCGCAGCACGCCGCGGCGCCGCTGCCGCCTATCGATGCCCGGGCCGACGCGACAGCCATCGTTGACCTGAGCACGCCAGCGCATGCCGCGCTGCTGTACCGCATCGCCAGCCGCGACTGGATGCCGATCCATGCCGACCCGGCGATCGCCCGCGAGGCCGGCTTCGAGCGCCCGATCTCGCACGGGCTGAACAATCTCGGTATTGCCTGCCGCGCCCTGCTGCACGCCGCCGGGTTGGCACACCCCGAGCGCCTGCGCACGTTGGCGGCGCGCTTCGTCGCGCCAGGCCTGCCCGGCGACACAGTGCGCGTGGAGCTGTTCCGTCGTGATGCTCTCACCTGGCAGTTTCGCGTCAGCGCGGTCGAACGCGGTGTGCGGCTGCTCGACCGTGGCCTGGCCACGATGCACAACTGACGCGGGCCGCGATGCGCATTTGCGTCTTCGGCGCTGGCGCGATCGGCGGCTTCGTCGCCGGGCGGCTGGCGCAGGTGCCGGGCCTGGAGCTGAGCGTCGTCGCGCGCGGCGCGCACCTGGCGGCGATCCGCACGCACGGCCTGCGGTTGCAGACGCCGCAGGGCGAGACCATCGCCCGCGTGCGCGCTACAGACATACCGGAAGAACTGGGCTGGCAGGACATCGTGTTCGTAGCGCTGAAGCAGCACCAGATGACACTAGCGCTGCCCGGCCTGCAGCCGCTGCTGGGGCCGCATACCGCCGTCGTGCCGCCGACCACCGGTATCCCGTACTGGTACTTCCACGACCTGCCCGGCGCGCTGGCCGGCCGCCGCGTCGAGCGTCTGGATCCGGGCAGCGCGCAGTGGTGCACGCTCGGCCCCGAGCGGGCGATCGGCTGCGTCTACTGGGTGGCCACCGAGGTCGTCGCGCCGGGCGTCGTGCATCACGACGGCAAGCTGCTGCGCTTTCCGATCGGCGAACCCGACGGCAGCGCCAGCCCACGGCTGCAGCGCCTGGCGGAGGCGATGAACGCTGCGAACCTGAACGCGCAGATCGTTCACGACATCCGCGCCTGGATCTGGGCCAAGATGATCAGCAGTTTGTGCTGGAACCCGGTGGCCGTACTTACCGGCGCGACGCTGGACCGCCTGTGCGCCGACTCCGACACGGTGGCGCTGGTGCGGCGCATGATGGAAGAAGCCGATGCGCTGGCGGCAGCCACCGGAGTGCCGCGACTGCCGATCAGCATCGACGAGCGCATCGCCGCGGCTCGCAACGCCGGTGCGCACAAGATGTCGATGCTGCAGGACGTCGAGCGCGGCCGACCTCCGGAGCTGGCGGTGCTGAGCGATTCGCTTCAGGCGGTGCGCGAGCTGACGGGCGTGGCGACACCGACGATCGATGGCGTGATTGCGCTACTGCGGCTGAGGCTGACTGCGATGGCTTGATTCCGCCCGCTCGCGCACTGAGCAGAAGGCGGCAGTTGGAGGCGCCGGACAACCGCAGCACGCAATGCATCACCCCGGGCCGTGTCGGTGTCGGCCCGCCGCCCTCGTTAAAGCTGCGCCCCGCTTTCGGCAGGGGGACGGTCACGATCGCTCAGCGTCCAGCGATGCCCTTGATGAACGCTGCCGCGCGCGCACTGATGATGTCCTTGTCGTGGTCGAGCGTCGCGACGTGGAACGAGTTTTCGAGCCACAGGAGCTCGGCCTTGTCCTTGCCGATCCCCTCGACGATGCGCGGCCCGTTGCCCGGGTTCACGATATGGTCGTCACGCGACTGCATCACCAGCGTGGGGCACTTGATCCGCGGCAGCAGATCGCGTGTGACCGCGCACAGCACGTAGATCTGCCGCAGCGCGGCAACCGGAAGCTCGGCGTACGCCAGTTCGGTGACGCCGGTCGCCTTGATGTCGGAGCCGACGCCGGGGATCATCTCGGGCACCGCCGATTCCAACGCCAGACCGGCCAGGTCGGGCACGTCGATCTGCACCGGCGCGTTGATCGTGATCGCGCCCTTCATCACGTCGGGGTACTTGGCCGCCGCGTACAAAGTCAGCGTGCCACCCATCGAAAGCCCGGTCATGAAGATTTGCGAGCAGCTCTTGCGCAGCTCGGCCAGCGCCTCGTCGACCGAGGCGATCCAGTCGCTCGCCGTGGTCTTGGCCATCGACTGCGGCGACACGCCATGGCCCTTCAGGCGCGGGCCGATCGTCGTGTAGCCGGCTTCGTTGAGCTTCTGGCCCAGGCCGCGCATGCTCTGCGTCGTGCCCGTGAAGCCATGGCAGACGAGCACGCCGATGTCGTTGCCCTTGTAGAAGAAGGGCTCGGCGCCCTGCATGATGGTTTCAGTCGTCATGGTTGCTTCCTTCTCGGTTTGGAAATGGTGCGAGCCGCCTTTCGCGCTGGCGCGCGCGGGGTCGCGTTGCTTCCGACCGGAGCCGTCTTCCGCTTGGCCGGTGCGTTCTTCGGCGTCGCCTTGGGCGTCCGCGCCCGCGGGCCCTCGTCCGCGGTCGCTGGCACGCTCAGCGGCACGTCGGCCAGCGCGAGGACTTCGTTCAGCCCTGCGCGCAGGCATTCGACCAGCAGCTCGGGCTCGGTCACGGCCGCGGTATCGCTGTTGATGCCGATGCAGCAGCGCCCGTTGTGCGACAGCATCGTGATCATCATTCCGCAGCCCGGCGCCGGCGCGAACGGCCAGTAGTGCGTCACTTCCGCGCCGGCGAGGTACACCGTGTCGGGGATGCCCGGGATATTGCTGATCTGCGCATCCTGCGATTCGGTGAATCCAGCCATCATCCGTGTGACGAGCGTGATCGGCAGCCGCGAGAGCACCGGCGTGAGGCGGATCATCGCGTCCAGTGCCGGCTCGGCGCGGGTCTGCTTGACGAAGCGCTGCACGTGGCGGATGCGTTCGATCGGGTCCTTCTCGCCGATCGGCGCGTCGTACTGCGAGCCGGCAAACTTGTTGCCACCCATCGGGTCGCTGCCGCTGCGCAGGCTGATCGGAAAGCCGATCGGCATGTCGCGCACGGCCACGCCCATCTCCTCGTGGTAGCGCCGGAACCCGCCCATCATCGCGCTCAGGAAGGCATCGTTGATCGAGGCGTCCGCCGCCTTGGCGGCGGCCTTGAACCCTGCGAGCGGCATTTCGATCGTATCGAGCCGCCGCGTCAGGCTGCGTCTGGCGAAGAGCCTCGAACCTTCGACCGGCTTGCCGCCCAGCATGCGCTTCGCCGACGCAAGGTATCCGAGCGTTTCGAGCGACGCCTCGCGATCGTTCGCCAGGTTGCCGACGTGGCGGGCGATCAGTTTGGCGGCCCAGCCGGCCCGGCGCGGCAGCGCCGCCGTCGCGCCGGCCAGCGCCTTCACGCCGAGAGTGAGCGGCGTCTTCGGCCGCACCCGGCCGCGGTCGCGTGCCGGCGGCTTCGGGCGTACGACTTCGCCGCGGTCGCGTGTGAAGACGCGGCTGAGCAACTGCATGATGCCCAGCCCGTCCGAGACCGCGTGGTGCAGCTTTAGCACGTAGGCGGCGCGCCCCCCCTCGAGGCCTTCAATCAGCGTCGCTTCCCAGGGCGGCTTCGCGCGGTCGAACGGCGCCATCGCGATGACGGCCGCCGCGTCGAGCAGCTGGCGGTCGGTGCCCGGTCCCGCCAGGCGCTGGCGCCGCACGTGATAGTCGAGCTCGAAGTCCGGGTCCTCGGCCCAGGTCGGCTGGCCAACTCCGAACGCCGGCACGACGACGTGCTGGCGAAAGCGCGGCACCGCCTCAGCCAGCCAGCGATGGTCGGCGTGGAAGCGCGGCCATGACGGCTCGCGGTCGAGGATCAACACCGAGGTCGTGGTCGAGCGCAGGCGGGGGTCCTCCTCGCACAGCCACATCAGCGCCTCGAAGGCGCTCATCTCGGCCGGCCCGCCCCAGCGCCGCAACTCGGCCAGCACCTCGTTGTCGACCCCTTTCGGCATTGCGCCCACGTTCTGCACCTTCGGTGATTTGCTCAAGCGACACCTCTTTCTGCGCCCGGCGCTAGACGTCGCAGCCCGCGGAAGGCCTCGACCGCTCCGCGCTCGCCGCGCACCACGGCCGCCACCTCGGCGGCGATCGGCATCTCGATGCCGTGGGCAGCGGCAAGTTCCATCACGACGCTGCTGGTCTTGATTCCTTCGGCAACCATGTTCATCGATGCCACGATCTCGGCGGTCTTGCGGCCCTGCGCGAACTGCATGCCCACCTGGCGATTGCGCGACAGCGGACTCATACAGGTGGTCAGCAGGTCGCCCAGTCCCGTGAGGCCCGCGAAGGTATCGGCGCGCCCCCCGAGCGCCACGCCGAGCCGCGTGATCTCGGCCAGGCCCCGCGTGATGACCATCGCCCGCGTGTTCTCGCCGACGCCCAGGCCGTCGGCCATGCCGGCCGATATCGCGATCACGTTCTTCAGCGGCCCACCGAGCTCGCAACCCGTGACGTCGCTGTTCGTGTAGACCCGGAACACCGGGCTCGCGAACAGTGGCTGCAGCGCGTGCGCGACCTCCTCGTCGGGCATCGCCAGCACCGCGGCCGCCGCGAGGCCCTGCAGCACCTCGCGCGCGATGTTGGGGCCGGCGAGCAGGCCCGCGGGATGGCCAGGCAGCTGCTCGTGGATGATCTGCGTCATGCGCTGCCGCGTGCCCTGCTCGAGACCCTTCGCTAGGCTCAGCACCGGCACCCAGGGCCGCATGTGGGGTGCGACCGCCTGAAGCGTCTCGCGGAAGCTGTGCGACGGCACGCCCACCACCAGCACGTCGCAGTCGCCCACCGCCTCGTCGAGCTGTGCAGTCGCGCGCAACGCGGGATGCAGGGACAGTCCCTTCAGGTAGGTCTCGTTGCGGTGCTCGCGCTCGATCTGCTCCGCCTGCTCGGGGCGGCGGGCCCAGAGCACGGTCGGCGTGTTGCGGGCGGCAAGGGACGCCACCGTCGTGCCCCAAGAGCCGGCGCCGAGCACCGCGATGCGCACCTGGCGGCTCATGTCTTGCTCCCGGCCGGCTCGCCCGGCCAGTGCTCCAGCGTAGCCACAAACTTCCGGCGCACCTCCTCGACGCGCTCGTCCATCTCCTCCGGACGCCACCTGCCGACGTCGACCGGCGGCAGCACCGCGACCTGCACGGTACCGGCGCGCATCGTCTGGTCGTTGCGGCCCATCACCTCGCCGGCGTTGCGGATCACCACCGGCACCACCGGCACACCGGCCTGGCGCGCCATGTGGAAAGCACCCTTCTTGAACGGGCCGACGCGCGGCGACCATGAGCGCGTGCCTTCCGGGGCGATGGCGACGCACAGGCCCTGCTTCAGCCGGTCGACCGCGGGCTGCAGCGCGTCGATCGCCTTGCCGGTATGGCTGCGGTCGACAAAGGCCATGTCGGCCATGCGCATGAAGGTGCCGAAGCCGGGCGTGTTCTGCGCCTCCTTCTTTGCCACGCCGGTAAAGCCGCGGCGGATCAGGTACATCATCAGAAACATGTCCACCTTGCTCTGGTGGTTGATGATGAACACGCACGGCCGCTGCGCCCACAGGTTGTGCTCGTCGATGACCTCGACCTCGATGCCGGCCACGGCCAGCGCCGCATCGCTTGCCACCGAGGTGATGAAGTCCACCGCGCGCCGCGTGCGGCCGGTTGCCTTTGCGTAGCCGAGGCCGGCCAGGAAGGCCGCAGCCATCGCGCCGTAGGCGCCCGCCGTGCGCACCATCGCCTTCGACGTGCCGCGGTGACGGCGCTCCCAGCGCAGGATCGGCCAGCCGTCGAGCGCGGCGATCTGTTCCAGCGCAGGCTTGGGCTGCACCGCGTGCGGGTGCCCGAGCGAGCGCAGGAACGGAATGTCTTCGTTGCCGTTGGCGTAGCCGAAACTCGCGCGCAGGTCGATGCCCTGCGCCTTCGCGAAGGCGGTCACGCCGGCGGCCTTGCCTTCCCCCCACATCGGCTGACCAATCAGCCCGCCGGTGAGCTTGCCGTTGCGCACCCGCGCCCGTGTGCACAAGATGTGCTCGATGCCGTATTCCTCGGCGATCGGCTCGATCTGGTAGACGGTCGCCGACGACGCGATCGCCACCGTATGGCCCTTGCGCTGGTGCGCGCGCACCAGCTTCCAGGCCTCGGGGAACAGTGTGGCGCCGGTCTTGCTCGCGAACAGGCGGCGCCACATCGCACGCATTTCGTCCTCGGTGAGGCCGGTCCAGTCGAGGATGCCCTTGCCGATGACCTCGGCGAACTCCGCGTCGCTGAGGTCCCCCTTGCGCATCAGCGCAACCGTGTCGGCAAGCTCGCGCGCCCCCATGTCGCGGCGCTTGATGCGGTCGGTGATGTAGGCAGCGGCGGAGTAGCCGTCGATCAGCGTACCGTCGTAGTCGAAAAAGGCGCCGACCTGCGGGCCGTCGGGGCTGGACTCGATGACGGCCAGCGCGTCGGCGAGCGCGTTCTCGTTGTCGTCGGAACGTGGTCGTGCATTCATGCGGTTGCCCCCAGGCGCGCCGGCATCCGTTGCTGGTCCAGCGCATCGATCGCTCCGGTGGCAGTGACGAGCGCCGTCAGTTCCTTCGCGAAGTCGGCGCGGCGCGCCGCGAGCGTTGGATCGCCGGGCTTCAACAGGTTGCGGTTGGCCGCCAGCAGCAATGCGTTGCCGAACAGCTCCTTGGAGATGCACTCGGGGCTCTGCAGCCGCCTCTGCATCAGGTACTGCTTGCCGACGTTTACGCACAGGTCGAGGAACGCGGGCTTGTCCACCGCGACGTCGGCCGGATGCGCGGCCAGCCGGTCGGCGACGACGTAGTAGGCCTCGATGAAGGCTGTCAGCACGCGGTGCGCGACCAGGAACGGCGCCTCGAGCAAGGTCTCGTGGCGCGTTGCTGGTTCGGCGGCGCGGACGCGGAAGCGGGGGTCGAGCAGGCGCATCTCAGCCTTGATTTCTTCACGGAAAGCCTCGCGCTCGCTGAAGAAGAAGTCGAACTTGAGCAGGTCGCGCAGTGCGAAGCTGCGCTGCCAGGCGGACTCCAACGGGTCATCGGCCGGCGCGCCGAGTTCCATCGACCACGCCAGCTCGGTAATTGCGCGGTTGACGAACCAGTGGATGGCGCTGTTGCGGTAAAACGCCGCCACCGAATGCTGCCCGGGGTTGATGCCGTAGACCGGCTCGAGGCCCTTGGCATAGCGCCGCACGACGCCGGACTTCGCCAGCGAGTCGAGCACATCGGCGAGGCCGATTTCGGTCTTCAGGCCGTCGACCGTGGCGGTGGGCAGCCCACGCTGCACCGCGTAGCCGTGCAACGGCAGCACCAGCCGTTGAACTTCGCTGAGCGTCAGCCCGCGGTCGCCGACACCGAGCAGCGCGAGCGTGACCAGCGCCGGCGCGGTGACCGGCGTGACGCGGTTGATCCGCGAGAAGACCTCGAAGGCGATCTTCTCGACCGTCCACCGGCCACCCCCCTGCTCCGCATCGGCCCGCCGCAGCGCCTCCTTCAGCGACAGCGGCTCGCCGAAGCGCACGTAGGCGGTGCCGATCCACTTCTGCTGCATGCGCGCGTAGTCGGCCAGCCAGCGCACGCCCTCCTTCGCCTTCCGCGCGCCGCTCTCTTCCGCGGCCATCATGCCGATCTCGTGCAACTGGTCGTAGGTGATCGCCACCGGCACGAGCAGCATGTCCCGCGTCACGCCGCTCTCGACCGCGTCGACCAGGTAGCGCAGCAGCCCGTACTTCGGCGGCCGCAACTTGCCGGTGCGCGAGCGGCCGCCTTCCATGTACCACTCGAGGTTGTTGCCCTGCGCGGCGAGGTACCCGAGGTACTCGCGCACGACGAACTTGTAGACCTCGTCGTCCTGGAAGCTGCGTCGCATCAGCACGCCGCCCGAGCGGCGGATGATCGTGCCGAGCGGGAAGAAGCCGAGGTTGTTGCCGCCGAGGATGAAGTTCCGCGGCATGCCGCCTTCGCGCAGGGTCTGGGTCAGGATGAAGGCGTCGGCGTAGCTGCGATGCGTCGGCAGGAAAACCAGCGAGTGGTCCTTGTCCAGACGCTTCAGCTCCTTCAGGCCCTCCTGGTCGACATCGATCGTGAAGGCGCGCGTGTGCATCGGTCCGAGGCCGTGGTCGAACATCGCGGCGAAGGCCGGATGCTGCACGCTCGCGATCTCGCGCATGCCCTCGCTGGCCTCCTTCGTCACCTCGTCCAGCGGCCGCTGCAGCCGCCCGGCCAGCAGCGCGACCTGGCCGCGGAAGCGCTCGGTCGCGAGCACGGCGTTCGCGTTGCGTTTGCGCGAACGCAGCATGGCGCCGACGGTTGCGGTCATTGCACCCTCCCCGCGTCCGTCGCTGCGAGGACCTTGGCGGGTGCATCGTCTGCGCGCGCGGACGACTCCTCGGCGCGCCGCGTGACCTCGAGGATGCTCGCCGCTATGCGCGCCGGGTCGTCATACGTCGGCACGTGGCCGACACCCGCGACGGTGGTCGCCTCGGCCCCGCCGATGCGCTCCACGAACGGCGCCCCGTAGCGCGGGTACGGAATGACCGCGTCGCACGCGCCCCAGGCGATGCGGATCGGCACGCTGCCGGCATCGAGCGGCGCGACGGGGCCATCGCGCCCCATCGTCCGCAGCAACCCGCGCAGGACGCTCGTGTTCGCCATCGCGCGCAACATGCCGAGGAAGTCAGCAGCCGACAAGCGTTCGCCGTGCTCCATCATCTGCCGCGTCAGCGCCTTGCGCAGCCAGGTCGCGCCGTTGAACAGCCGGGCGATGAAGAGAATCACGCCGACGATCGCATAGAAGATGCGGAAAGGCGTCGCGACAGCGCGGTAATCGGCGTCGCTGCGCCACGCCCCGGCCGGCGAGAACGCCGTCACCGACATTGCGAAGCCGCGCCGGGCGAGCTCAATCGCGAGCCAGCCGCCGAGCGAGTTGCCGGCAACGTGCGCACGGGCTATCCCCTGTTGCCGCAGAGTATCGATAACCTGGTCGGCGAGACCAGCGACCGCCGCATCGCCGCTGCCGTCATAGGCAGGGGCTCCGTGGTGGCCCGGCAGTGTCAACGCGATCACCCGATGATGCGCCTCGAGCGCAGGCAATACCGGCTTCCAGATGTGCCAGGTACCACCCAGGCCATGCAGTAGCACGAGCGGCGAGCCCTGACCGGCCATATGTGCCGGTGTGGGGATATCGCATGGGGTCACGGGCCAGCCCGCCGTCGCCCCACCAGCGCCTTTGCCGCCCGCCCCAGCTCGCCGGTCGTGCGCGCCAGGATTTGCGTGCGGTTCTCCAGCTCGATCGCGGCCTGCAGGCTGGCCGCTTCGGCATTGGCCCATCCGCCTCGCTTGGTCATCCATACTGCGAAGCCATCGTTCTCGGCAATCGCACGCGCGGTGGCCAGCGCACGCGGCAGCAGATCTTCATCAGGCACGGTAGCGGTGACGA
The DNA here is from genome assembly GCA_035438245.1 of Rubrivivax sp. Lineage (GTDB taxonomy): Bacteria > Pseudomonadota > Gammaproteobacteria > Burkholderiales > Burkholderiaceae_C > Rubrivivax. Next base: position 36,254 of record DAORHX010000001.1, on the reverse strand, counting down.
GGCCAATGCGGTCGGCCTCGGCCGCGTCGACCATGCGACCGGTGAGAAGAATCTCGAACGAGCGCGCCAGCCCCACGCAACGCGGCAGCAGCCAGCTCACGCCCATGTCGCAGCCCGACATGCCGACCTTCACGAACGCGGCGTTGAAGCGCGCCGATGCCGCCGCATAGCGCAGCTCGGCGGCGAGCGCCAGCGCCAGCCCGGCGCCGTTGGCCAGGCCGTTGATCGCGGCAATCACCGGCTGGCGCAGCGCGCGCATCTTGGTGATCAGCCCGGCAAAGGCTTCCTGCCGCATCGTCCATGCGGCGGCTTCGCCCAGCTGCCCTTCGCCCGGCGCGGCATCGGCCAGGCTCAGATCGAAGCCCGCGCAAAAACCGCGGCCTTCTCCGGTGATCACCAGCACGCGCGCCTCGGTGTCCAGCGCCAGCGCGTCTAGGTGGCGGCCGAGGTCGGCCACCATCGCATCGCTCAGCGCGTTGAGCCGGTCGGGGCGGTTCAGGCGCAGCAGCACGATGCCGCCGTCCAGCCGCTCCAGCATCAGGGCTTCAGGCATCCCGGGCCTCGGCTTCGACAATGCCGTCAACCGCCAGCGGCCAGCTCGCGCAGCTTGAACTTCTGGATCTTGCCGCTGGGCGTGCGCGGCAGTGCGGTGACCACCTCCACCCGCTCGGGCCAGTACTGCTTGGCCACCTTGCTCTCGGCCATATAGGCCTGCAGTTCTTCGAGCGACAGCGACGCTCCCGGTCGCAGCACGACGAAGGCGCAGCCGCGTTCGCCGAGGCGTGCATCGGGGTAACCCACCAGCGACGCGTCGGCCACCGACGGGTGCTTGTACAGCAGCGCCTCGATCTCGACCACCGGTACGTTCTCGCCGCCGCGGATCAGCACATCCTTGGTGCGCCCGTTGATACGGATGTAGCCCTCGTCGTCGGCATAGGCCAGGTCGCCGGTATCGAACCAGCCTTCGGCATCGAAGGTCTCGATGTCCGGTCGCTTGTAGTAGCCCATGAGCATCTGCGCGCCGCGCACCAGCAGGCGGCCGGTCTCGCCGACGGGCAACGGCTTGCCGTCGAAGTCGACGATCTTGACTTCCACGCCATCGAGCGTCCGGCCGTCGCTCGTAGCCGACTTGTCGGCGGCGCGTGCGGGTTCGGTCAGCGTGCTCGACAGCGATTCGGTCATGCCCCACAGCGAACAGACCATCAGGTCGAGTTCGCGCCGCGCGCGCTCGATCAGTATCGGCGGGATCGGCGCCCCGCCGCACAGGAAGTTGCGCAGCCGCATCGGCCGCGGCGCGCCAGCGGCTACGCTTTCGCAGATGTCCGACAGGAAAGGCGTCGACGCCGCTGTGAAGGTGACACCTTCGTCGGCCATGATCGTGACGCCGCGCTTGCCCTCCCACACGTCTTGCAGGACGACCGTGGCGCCGAGGCTGATGCCCAGCAGCATCACGGCAGCGTAGCCCGTCATGTGGCCCAACGGCGAGCAGGCCAGCAGCACATCGTCGCCATCCAGCCCGAAGCGGCCGGCCAGCGCCCGGTTGCAGGCCAACATCGTGTTGTGGGTGTGGATCACGCCCTTGGGCGAACCAGTGGTGCCGGAGGTGAACATCACCACCGCATTCGCATCGGGCGCCAAGCGCGGCGGGCGAGTGGACTCGATGCGGCGGCTGCCCGAGAGCAACTTGCGCTCGAAACCGTTTTCCCCGTCCTCGTCGACGACAATCACGTGCTGCAGCGCCGGCAGCTCGCGCTGCAGCGAGCGTGCCATCGCGGCATGGTCGAAGCCGCGGAACAGTTTCGGCACGACTAGCACCTTGGCCTCGGCAAAGCCCAGCATGTAGGACAGCTCGCGTTCACGGAAGATCGGCATCAGGGGGTTCACCACCGCACCGATGCGATTGGCCGCCAGCGACACGACGACGAACTCCCACCAGTTGGGCAGCTGCACGGCGACGATGTCGCCGGGTCCCACACCCAGATCTTCCAGCCCCGCGGCACAGCGCGCGACCAGGTCGCCGAAGCCGCGCCAATCGATGCGCCACGGTTGCTCGCGGTCCGCACGATAGGCCGCCAGAGCCGGCTTGTCCGGCTTGGACTCGATCGCGCGAACGACGAACTCGTCGAACGCGGTGTCGAGCCAGAAACCCGCATCACGCATGCGGCGCGCGTGCGCCGCAGCGTCGAATCGGCCAGCTGTCATCTGAGTCTCCTGCGAAGAGCAGCCGCCACCGGCGTAGCGACGCTGCAAAGGTACTTTAGTACGCTAGAGTACTATACACCTGCGTTCTACAGGAGCCACCTAGGGTGAACCCGAGGAGGACTTTCAGACTTGGTCGGTATCCAGATACTCGATCAGGTTGTGCTTCATTGCCGCCAGCGTGGCAGCGGCGTTCTCCAGTTGGTCGTGGGGCAGGGTGCCGAGGATGCGCTCGTTCATCCGGTGGTTGATCTTGCGCAAACGGGTGATCAGCTGCTTGCCCTTCGACTCGAGATATACGCGGTTCACGCGCCGGTCGGTCGCGTCGGCTTCGCGCCTCACCAGCCCGGACTTCTCCAGCCGGTCGATCAGGCCACCGACGGCCACTTTACCCAGGTCCAGCTCGTCGGCCAGCTGGCTCTGCGTCATGCCGTCCTCGCGCGACAGGTAGGCCAGCACCCACCACTGCGAGCGAGTCACGCTTAACGGCTTCATGCAGCGGTCGAAGGCGCTGCGCCGCAGGCGCGACACGTCGTGAATCAGAAAGCCGAGGCGCAATTCCCAATCGATGGTGTGCGGTTCGCTGGTGCTTGCCATGATCCGCCGGCCGGTTGAGCGACCTATTACTGTAAGGATGCGAACATTCTAGAACGCGACCGCGTCCCTGCCTTTCAGCTCCAGGATCTGCCGCGCTTCGGCCGGTGTCGCTACCTGCAGCCCCAGCCCTTCGATGATCTCGCGCGCCTTGCGCACCTGGTCGGCATTCGACTTGGCCAACTGCCCGGCGCCGATCCACAGGCTGTCCTCGAGGCCGACGCGAACGTTGCCGCCCATGGCGGCCGCCATCGCCGCGATCGGCATCTGGCTGCGGCCGGCACCAAGCACCGACCAGCGGTAGTCGCTGCCAAACAGCCGGTCGGCAGTGCGCTTCATGTGCATGACATCGTCCGGGTGGCTGCCGATGCCGCCAAGGATGCCGAACACGGTCTGCACGAAGAACGGCGCCTTCACTAACCCGCGCTCGACGAAGTGCGCCAGGTTGTACAGGTGCGAGGTGTCGTAGCACTCGAACTCGTAGCGCGTCTGGTTGGCCGACAACTCGGTCAGCACCGTCTCCAGGTCGCCGTAGGTGTTGCGGAAGATCAGGTCCTTGCTGCCTTCCAGGTAGGGCCGCTCCCAGTCGTGCTTGAACTCCTTGAAGCGCTTGAGCATCGGGAACAGGCCGAAGTTCATCGTGCCCATGTTCATCGAAGCAACTTCCGGCTTCAACACCTTGGCCGGCTGCATGCGCTCCTGCACCGTCATGTAGGGTGAGCCGCCGGTGGTCAGGTTGACGACCGCGTCGCAGCGCACCTTGATGTCTTTCAGGAAAGGCACGAAGGCCTCGGGCCGCTGGTCGGGCTTGCCCGTGACCGGGTCGCGCGCATGCAGGTGGATGATCGCCGCGCCGGCCTCGGCGGCCCCTACCGCCGCATCGGCGATTTCCTGTGCCGTCACCGGCAGATACGGCGACATCGACGGCGTGTGGATCGCGCCCGTGACGGCGCAAGTGATGATGATTTTTCGCTGCGTCATGGCTGCGTGCTCCTTCAGACCGGGTCCCAGGTGAAGACATCGGCTGAACGGTCGAGTCCATAGAAGTCGGCGCGCAGCATCGGCAACGCCGTGTCGAGCACGGACTCGGGCGTCCAGCCTTCGCCGCGATGCGCGCTGCGGATCGGCCGCGGCTGGCTGAACAGATAGATCTCGTTGTTGCGCACGCCGAAGATCTGCCCGGTGACATCGCTCGCCGCGTCCGCGCACAGCGCGACGACGAAGGGCGCCACCTTCTCCGGCACCAGCTTCTTCAGGCCGTCGACGCGCTTCTTCTGTTCCGGCGTCTCGTTCGGGATCGAATCGATCATGCGCGTCCAGGCGAACGGCGCCACGGCGTTCGAGCGCACGCCGAACTTGTGCATGTCGATGGCGATCGACTTCGACAGCGCCGCGATGCCGAGCTTGGCGGCGGCGTAGTTGGCTTGCCCCATGTTGCCGATCAGCCCCGAGGTCGAACTCATGTGCACATAGACCCCGCTGCCCTGGGCCTTGAAGTGCGGTGCCGCGGCACGGCTGACATTGAAGGTGCCCTTCAGATGCACGCCGAGCACCTGGTCGAACTCCGGCTCGCTCATGCGATGGAACATCACGTCGCGCAGGATGCCGGCGTTGTTGATCACGATGTCGATGCGGCCGTAGCGTTCCACCGCGGCCTCGACCATGTTGTGCGCTGCATTCCAGTCGGCCACCGACCCGCCGTCGACGCTGGCCTCGCCGCCGGCGGCCTGGATCGCCGCGACCACCTCGTGCGCGGGCTGCTCGCCGCTGGCTTCGCCTTCCAGCGTCGCGCCGAGGTCGTTGACCACCACCTTGGCGCCCGCCTCCGCGAGCATGATCGCGATGCCGCGTCCGACGCCGCGGCCACCACCGGTGACCAGCGCCACTTTGCCATCGAGCAATTTATTCATCGTCTCTCGCTTTCTTCAGTCTGGGGAAAACCCTGGCCGTTTAGATGGCTCGGGGACTGTTTCTAAATCGTTCGCTAGCGTATCATGCATCACAGCATGAAATCACGCACCCCGGTCGAACCCGAAGCCCGATGAACACACGCACCCCAGGAGAGCCCCCCGGCCTGATCGCCACCACACGGTACCTGCCCCGCCTGCGTCTCGAACGCAGCGAGGTGGCCGCGCAGCACCGTTGGATGGCGCCTGGCCTGCGTGGCCTGGCCAAGGGCCGGCGCGCAATCGCGAGCTGGGATGAGGACTGCGTGACGATGGCGGTGGAAGCAGCACGCCGCCTGCCTCAACTGCAACCCGGCTCCGGTCCCTGTGAGCTGACGCTGGCGTCGACGACCTTGCCCTTTGCCGACCGGCTGAATGCCGGCATCGTCGCCGCAGCGATCGGACTCGATGACGATACCGTGTTGCGGGACGTCGCGTCGAGCACACGCTGCGGGTTGAGCGAACTGGCCGCGGCGCTGCGCCGGCCTGCGGGCAGTTCGACGCTGCTGCTGGCAGCAGAGCGACGCATCCCCCGGCCAGCGAGCACGCAGGAGATGATCCAAGGCGACGGCGCGGCCGGTGTGTTGATCGGTGCCGGGCCCGCGATCGCCGAGTTCGTCGCCCATCGCAGCGTGCATGCCGACCTGGTCGACCATTTCCGCGAAACCGGCCAGGCCCACGACTACGGCTGGGAAGAACGCTGGGTGCGCGACGAGGGCTATATGAAGTTCGCCGTGGACACGCTGCGCCGTTGCCTGGCTGACGCCGGCGTCGCTGCCGGCGACGTCGCGCATTTCGCGATGCCTGCGCCACTGCCGAAGATCAACGAGGCGATGGCGAAGAAGCTCGGCATCGCTCCGGCCGCACTGGTGTCCCCAGGACATGAAGATGGCGGCGACCTGGGCGCCGCCCAGCCGCTGGCGATGCTGGACGTGGCGCTGCGCGCCGCGCGGCCCGGCGCACTGATCCTCGTGGCTGCCTTCGGCAGCGGCTGCGATGCGCTTCTGCTGCGGCGGACCGACATGCCTTGCCCCGGCACCGAGCCTGAGCCGGGCAAGCCGGAGACGAGCTACCTGAAGTACCTGTCCTTCACCGGACAGATCGATCTGGAATGGGGCATGCGTGCCGAGATGGACAACAAGACCGCACTCACCGCCGCTTGGCGTGACCTGCCGCGCATGGCGCGATTCGAAGGCGGACGCTGCAGCGCGTGCGGCACGGTGCAGTTCCCGCGCAGTGCGCTGTGCGTCAACCCCGAATGCCGCGCCGAAGGTCAGCAGACCAGCCTAAGCCTGGCCGATGCGCCGGCGCGGGTGCTTTCGCACACCAGTGACTTTCTCGCCTATACGCCGCACCCGCCCTTCCAGTTCGGGCATGTCGATTTTGAAGGCGGCGGCCGCGTGCTGATGGAGTTCGCCGACACCGACCCCGGCGAGTTGAAGGTCGGTCTGCCGTTGCGCATGGTTTACCGCGTCAAGGAGTTCGACCGCAACCGCGGCTTCCGCCGCTATTTCTGGAAGGCCACGCCACTGCGCGATGCGGCCACAGACAACGGGGAGAAGCACTGATGGCCAGCGGCATCCGCGACAAGGTCGCGATCCTCGGTATGGGCTGCTCGCGCTTCGGCGAGCGCTGGGACATGGGCGCCGACGAGCTGATGCTCGAAGCCTTCAAGGAAGCGAAGGCCGACGCCGGCATCGGCATCAAGCAGATCGAGGCCGCCTGGCTCGGCGTGTGCCTGGAAGAGAACAACGTCGGCAAGACCGCGGGGCCGCTGGCCGCGGCGCTGCGCCTGCCGCGCATCGCTGCCACACGGGTCGAGAACGCCTGCGCCACCGGCACCGAGGCGCTGCGTGCCGCGGCCTACGCGGTGGCGGCCGGCGCCTATGACATCGTGCTGGCGCTCGGTGTCGAGAAGCTCAAGGACACCGGTTATGGCGGCCTGCCAGTGCGCACGCGCGGCGTCGCCAACGACCTGTGGCTGCCCAACAGCACGGCGCCCGGCGCCTTCGCGCAACTGGCCTCGGCCTATGCGGCGAAGCACGGTGTCGCGCTGCCTGACCTGAAGCGCGCGATGGCCCATGTCTCGGTGAAGAGCCACGCCAATGCGGCACTGAACCCGAAGGCGCACCTGCGCAATGCGATCACCGAAGACGACGTGCTGAAAGCCGCGACCATCGCCGCGCCGCTGGGCCTGTACGACTGCTGCGGCGTCAGCGACGGTGCGGCCTGCGCGATCCTGACCACGCCCGAGATCGCCAAGGCCCTGCACCCGGACCGCGAGGTGGTGACGATCAAGGCGCTGGAGGTATCGGTCAGCAACGGCGAGGAGCAAAGCTTCAGCGGCCCCACGGCATGGGACGGTGCGAGCATCCAGACCGCGCGCGAGGCCGGTGCCCGCGCCTATGCGTCGGCCGGTCTCGCCGACCCGCGGCGGCAGATCCAGATGGCCGAGGTGCACGACTGCTTCTCGATCACCGAAGCCGTGTTGATGGAAGACCTGCAGTTCAGCGCACCGGGGCGAGCCATCCATGACGTGCTCGACGGCGTGTTCGACCGCGACGGCGCGCTGCCGGTGCAGCCCGACGGCGGGCTGAAGTGCTTCGGCCACCCGATCGGCGCCTCTGGGCTGCGCATGGTCTACGAGATCTGGCTGCAGATCCACGGCCGCGCCGAACGCCGCCAGCTGCCGCGCGTGGACCTTGGCCTGACGCACAACCTCGGCGGCCATCCGCACCAGAACGTCTGCGCCGTGTCGATCGTCGGTCGGCTCGGCGCCTGACACCCATTTCATTCCCAAGGAGAAAGCAGACATGCGAGGACTTCAGCGCAAGACCGCCATCGTCACCGGCGCCGGCAGCGGCATCGGCCGCGCCATCGCCAACCGCCTCGCGGCCGAAGGCTGCGTCGTCGGCGTGTTCGACATCAACGAAGCCGGCGCCGCCGAGACGGTGAGCGCCATCGAAGCCGCCGGCGGCAAGGCCCTGGCCGTCCGATGCGACATCACCGACTACGCGGCGGTGACGGCGGCGGTCGCGGCCTTCGAGCAGCAGGCGGGTGCGGGCACCGACATCCTGGTCAACAACGCCGGCTGGGACACGCCGATGCCCTTCCTGAAAACCGAGCCGGCCTTCTGGCAAAAGGTCACCGCGATCAACTGGTTCGGCCCGTTGCACATGACGCACGCGGTGGCGCAGGGCATGGCCGCACGCAAGAGCGGCCGCATCGTGCAGATCGCCTCGGATGCCGGTCGTGTCGGCAGCAGCGGCGAGGTGGTGTACTCCGGCTGCAAGGGTGCAACCATTGCCTTCAGCAAGGCGCTGGCGCGCGAACTGGCGCGCGCCAACGTGACCATCAACACCGTCTGCCCCGGCCCCACCGACACGCCGGCGATGGACGCCTTCGTCGGCACCGGCGAGGCCGGCCAGAAGATCCGCGACGCGATGGTCAAGGGGGTGCCGCTGGGCCGCATCGGCGTGCCCGACGACTACCCCGGACTGGTGGCCTTCCTGGCCAGCGACGATGCGGCCTTCATGACCGGACAGACGATCAGCGTCTCCGGCGGCCTGTCGATGCACGGCTGAACGCCGATCTCCTCCTCTTCTCCATCCTCATCAACGAGCACACTATGGCCGAGTACAAGGACATCACCTACGAGGTCGGCGAGAACGCCGTCCGCATCACGATCAACCGTCCGGAGGTCTTCAACGCCTTCCGCACCCAGACCGTCGAGGAACTGATCCTGGCGTTTAGGCGTGCCGACGAGGAACGTTCGGTCAACACCGTGATCTTCAGCGGCGCCGGCGACAAGGCCTTCTGCACCGGCGGCGACCAGAAGGTCCACCTCTCGGAAGACGGGCTCTACGGTCCGCGCGGCATGGTCGGCCTGCCGATCGAGGAACTGCAAAGCGCCATCCGCGACTGCCGCAAGGTCGTGATCGCCCGCGTGCAGGGCTTCGCCATCGGCGGCGGCAACGTCTTCGCGACGATCTGCGACCTGACGATCGCCTCCGAGAAGGCACAGTTCGGCCAGGTCGGCCCGAAGGTCGGCTCGGTCGATCCGGGCTTCGGCACCGCCTACCTCGCGCGCGTGGTCGGCGAGAAGCGCGCGCGCGAGATGTGGTTCACCTGCCGCCGCGTGTCGGCGCAGCAGGCGCTGGACTGGGGCCTGGCGAACAAGGTCGTGCCGCACGACCAGCTCGATGCCGAGTGCGAAGCCTGGGCGGCCGAGATCAACGCGATGAGTCCGACGGCGATCGCCATCGCCAAACGCTCGTTCAACGCCGACAGCGAGAACATCCGCGGCATCAGCTTCATGGGCGTGGCTGCGGTCAAGGGCTACTACCAGAGTGAAGAGTCCAAGGAAGGCGTGCGCGCGTTCAACGAGAAGCGCAAGCCGGACTTCAAGAAGTTCGCGGGTTGAGCGCCGTGGCAAGCCCCATCACCACCGCGCTGGACGCCGACGGCGTGCTGGTCGCGACCATCGACATGGGCGAGCGCACGATGAACGTGTTCTCGGTCGAGCTGATGGACGCGCTGGACGCACTGATGGACCGCGTCGATGCCGATCCTGGAGTTCGCAGTTGCGTGATCACCTCCGGCAAGAGCAGCTTCTTAGCCGGAGCTGACCTGGAGATGGTGCGCGGCTACTGCGACGCCGCGCGCACGCGCACCCACGCGCAGATGTTCGAGATGTGCGGCCGGCTCGGACGGCAGTTCGTGCGCCTGGAAGCGTCGGCCAAGCCCTATGTCGCCGCAGTGAACGGCCTGGCGCTGGGCGGTGGGCTGGAGCTCGCCCTCGCCTGCCGCATGCGATTGGTGGCCGACGACCCGCGGCTGCAACTGGGCGTGCCCGAGGTGCGCTGGGGCCTGCTACCCGGCGCCGGCGGCACGCAAAGGCTGCCACGCCTGGCCGGCTTCGAACCTGCGATGAAGATGCTGCTCAGCGGCCAGCCGGTCGACCCTGGCACCGCGCTGAAGCTGGGCATCGTGTCCGCTGCTGCGCCGGCCGCCAAACTGCTGGCCGAAGCCAAGGCCGTGGCACGTGCGCTGCATGACACCGCCTACGACCCGACGCTGAAGTTCAAGCACCTGGGGCAGGCAGATGTGCCGGCTCCCGGCGACGACGTGTCGGCCGCTGCCGCGGAGAAGCATGGCGTCTCGAGCGCGGATTACGAACTCTACCCGGCATATGCGGCGATCGTCGACAGCGTCCTGTATGGCGCCCGACTGTCGCTGGCCGAAGCGACGACCGTGGAGATGAACAACTTCCTGCGCCTGATGTTCAACCCGGTGGCTGGCCGCATGGTACGCACACTGTTCCTGGAGCGGTTGCGCGCCGAGAAGGAACTTGCCCCGCCCGCCGGCGTGGCGGTGGAAAGCCTGCGCCTCGGACCGATCAGCGAAGGCCGCGTGGCTTGGCAGGCTGCGTTGAGCCGGCTGAATCTGCCGCTACAGGCCGATGCAGCCCTGCCGATCGACACGATCGAAGTCATCGACCGAGCCGGAGCGGTGCATCGCGCCGCGCTGCGCACTACCGCCGATGCGTCCGATGCCGTGGCCGGCGCCCAGCTTGTGCTGTCGCCGCAGGGGCCCTACGGTCGGGTGGTGGAGATCGCCGGTGCAAACGAAGCACAGGCAGCTGCGATGGCGGCTCTGGCGATGCGCCTGTGGTCGTTGCCCTGGCGCACGCCCGGCCCGGCCAGCCGCCTCGCGGCCTTGCGCGGACGGCCGCTGGAAGAACAGGCGCAGCTGGCAGCAGCCTGGGCACAGAACAGCGATCCGGCCTTCATCGACGTGGCCGCCTGCCTGGCCGGCGCCGCGCCGGCTTGGAGCGGCGGCCCGCTGAGCTGGCAAGCCAATCGATGATCGACCGCACCAAGGTCGGCTTCGAGACGCCGCCGACGCGTGTGCCCATCGACGCCTGGCGTGTCAAGCTCTTCTGTCAGGCCGTGGGCGAGAACGACCCGGTGTACTGGGATCCTGCCGCGGCCTCGTCGGCAGGACTGGCGGCCTGCCCGCTGCCGCCGACCTACCTGAAGGCGATCGAAGGCGAACACTTCAGCAGCGCCGCGCTGCTGCAGCTGCTGCAGGTGCCACTGTTCGGTGTGCTGCATGCCGAGCAGCAGTTCGACTATCTCGCACCCGTGCACGTGGGCGACACCGTGGAACTGCAACGCCGCATCGACCGCATCTTCGACAAGAAAGACGGCGCGCTGAGCTTCATCGTCGTGGACACCGACTACCGCGTCACTGGCCGTGCCGTGGCACGCAGCACCCAGACCATCCTCGTGCGCAACCGCATCGGATCATGAGCTGGCCCGCTGAACTGAGGATGCAGATCGCGCCGGTCACTCCGCTGCAGCTGGCGCTCTTCGCCGCCGCCTCGGGTGACCACAATCCGCTGCACTTGGACCCGGATGTGGCGCGCCGCGCGGGCTTCGACAAGCCGGTGGTGCACGGCATGCTCAGCATGGCGTTGGCCGGCCGGCTGTTCACACGCGAGTTTGGGCCGCATGCGCTGCTGCGCCTGCACACGCGCTTCGTCGGTGTGGCACTGGCAGGCGATGCCATCGAGTTGACGGCCGCGCTGCGCAGCGCGACCAACTCCGAGGCGCACTACACGCTGCGTGCCACCACGGAGCACACCGAAGTATTGAGTGGCGAAGCGCAGCTGAACCGACAAAGATGAAGGCGCGACTCAGAGATGTCCTAGCCCCGGGCCTGAAGATCTGGGTGCCGACACTGTCCAACGAATCCGCGCTGCTGGCCGAGGAATTGCGTGCCGATCCGGAGCGCGCCAGCGGCGTGACCTTCGCCGGCGTGCAGTTCCCGGGCATCGACAAGACGGACTATCTGGCGGTGCACCCGCAGGCGCGGCAGCGCGGCTGGTTCATGTCGGCGGCGCTGCGCCGCGGCTTGGCCGAGGGACGCGCCGAGCTGCCGAGCCAGGACTACCTGGGCATCGCGCGCCACCTGCGCGAGGACGAACCCTATGATGTGGTGATTGCGCAGCTGAGCCCGCCGGACGCGCAGGGCTGGTGCGCGCCGGGGCTGGCCGCGGACTTCGCGCCACTGGCGTGGAAACGCGCGCGGCGGCGTGTCGTGCACTTCAACCCGCGCTTGCCGCGCCTACCGTCGACGTTCCGCGTGCATCGTTCGGAGATCGACGTTGCGGTGGAGGCCGACACCCCCTTGAACGACTTTGCCGAAGCGTCGACGGGCGAACTCGAGGCGCGCATCGGCGTCCATGTCGCGACGCTGGTGCGCGACGGAGACACGCTGCAGTTCGGCATCGGTGGCGTGCCGATGGCCATGGCCCATGCGCTGTGTGGCCACCGGCACCTGCGTTTCCACGGCGGCATGCTGCCGGGCGCCTTCAGCGCGCTGTGGGAGTCCGGTGCGATGGACCCCGACGCCGACATCCACACCGGCGTGATCCTCGGCGGCCCCGCGCTGCGCGAGCTGGCCGCGGTACTGCCGAAGCTGAAGCTGCAGGACGTGGGCTTCACGCACAACCCGGCGCTGATTGCCACGTTGCCGCGCTTCATCGCGGTGAATGGCGCGGTTGAGGTCGATCTGTTCGGACAGGTCAATGCCGAGCGCACCAATGGTGTGATCCAGGCTGGCGCCGGCGGTCTGCCTGCCTTCGCGCAAGGGGCACTGGCCTCACCCGGTGGCCGCCTGGTGATCGCGCTACCAGCTACCGCCAAGGGCGGCTCGGTTTCGCGCATCGTGCCGGCACTCGGGACGCAGAGCCTGGTGACGCTGCCGCGGCAGCTTGCCGACGCCGTGGTTACCGAAAACGGCATCGCCGAACTGCGCGGCCTATCACTGGCCGCGCGCGCGATGGCACTGATCGCCATCGCCGACCGTTTCCACCGCGAGGCTCTGGCCGATGCCTGGGAAGCCATCGCCGCACGACTCTGAAGCACCATGCCCGATCCGATTCCACTCGGCTTCCTGCCCGTCAAACTGGGCAGCACCTTCGCCACGCACAGCGCCGAGCTATATGCACGCTGGCACGACCCACATCTGCAGGTCGGCTTCGTCGTGCAGCCGCACCAGGTCAACCCTGGGAACAACTGCCACGGCGGCATGCTGAGCCTGCTGGCCGACATCGTGCTGTCCAGCGCAGCGCAATACCAGACCGACATCCCGCGGCAGTTCCTGCCGACCATCAGCCTGCAGCTGGACTTCATGAACGGCGCGCCGCTCGGCCATTGGGTGCAGGGCGAAGCCGACATCCTGGAGGTGACGAAGAACCTGGTCTTCTCGCAGGGTGTGATTCGCTACGACGGCAAGACCGTGGCCCGCGCCAGCGGTGTCTTCCGCCGCGGCCCGCTGCTGCCCGACACCGACAGCGACCACCGGCTGCAGCTGCCGGGACTGCCCGAACGCTGAAAAGCGCCCCCAGGGCCAGGCTACGCCCAGCCCGCCCCCCCGTGGGGGGTCAAGCAAAGTGGCAAAGCCACATTTGCTTTGAGCGCTAAAGGCGTATCAGCCGCTTGCCCAGGTTTTCGCCGCGGTACAGCCCGGCGATCGCATCGGGCGCCTGGTCGATGCCGTCGAGTGTTTCCTCGACATAGTGCAACCGGTCCTCGCGGATCCAGCGCCCGAGGTCTGCGCGAGCCACGTCACCGTGCTGCGGATGATCGAAGATCACGAAACCCTGCATGCTGGCGCGCTTGACCAACAGGTGCCGCTCCACCCTCGGCCCGAGCGGGGCCGGCTGCCAGCTGGCCACTGACGCCGTGCCGCAGATCACCACACGCGCGCCCGGCGCCAGATGGGTCATCGCGGCGTCGCTGATCGCGCCGGCGGTGTTGTCGAAGTAGACATTCACGCCGCCCTCGCAGGCCCGAGCCAGCGCCTGCTCGAAGCCAGGTGCCTTGTAGTCCAGCGCAGCGTCGTAGCCGAAGCGCTCGACGCACAGGCGGCGCTTGGCCTCGCCGCCGGCGATGCCGATGCTGCGGCACCCGATGATCTTCGCGATCTGCCCCACCACCGAGCCCACCGCGCCGGCCGCGGTCGACACCACCACTGTGTCGCCCGGCTGCGGCCGGCCGATCTGCAGCAGCCCGTAGTGGGCGGTGACGCCGTTGATGCCCATCACGCCCAGCGCGGTGGACAGCGGCAGATCGCCGTCGTTAACGCGGCGCTGGATCTGGGTTGGGTCGAGCACCGCGGCCTCCTGCCAGCCGAAGAGGCCGGTGACCGGCGTGCCCACCGCCCAGTCCGGGTGATTGGAGCAATCGATATGCCCCACCGCGAAAGAGCGCATCACGCCACCGACCGGAACCGGCTCGGCATAGTTGGCCGCGGCATTGACCCAGCCGCGCATCGCCGGCTCCACCGACAGCCAGCGGTTGCGCACCCGCACCTGCCCCGGGCCGGGCAGCGGCAGCGGCGCCTCGACGATACGGAAGTGCTCGGCCTGCGGGATGCCCTCGGGTCGGCTTGCCAGGATCACTTGGCGGTGGGTCTTTGCGTCACTCACGGAACACTCCATATCAAGGTTCGACCCGAGTTGCAATTGCGGGCACTTTGATATAGTACACATGCGTACCGTCCACATCCATACGCTACGCCACTAACGCGACGAGGGGAACTACCAATGGCAGGCCGATGGTTCGAGGAATTCGAGGTCGGGCAGGTTTTCGAGCATGAGATCCGCCGCACCGTGACCGAGGCCGACAACATGTGGTTCAGCAACGCCACCTACAACCCGGCACAGATCCACATCGATTTCGAGTACTGCAAGAACACCGAGTTCGGCCAGCCGCTGGTGAACAGCATCTTCACGCTCGGCCTGGTGATCGGCCTGTCGGTGCAAGACACCACGCTGGGCACGACGGTCGCCAATCTCGGCATGAGCGACACCCGATTCCCGAAGCCGGTGTTCCACGGCGACACGATCCGCTCGCGCACCACGGTGAAGGATCTGCGCGAGAGCAAGTCGCGCCCGAACGCGGGCATCGTGACCTTCCTGCACCAGGGCCTGAACCAGCGCGGCGAAGAGGTCTGCACCTGCACCCGCCAGGCGCTGATGTTGAGGAAGCCCGCATGAGCTTCAAACTGCGCTCGATGCTGTTCGTGCCGGCCGACAGCGAGCGCAAGCTCGACAAGTCGCGTGCCAGTCCGGCCGACGTGCTGATCCTCGACCTGGAGGACGCCGTTGCCGAGACGCGCAAGCCGATGGCGCGCGCGATGGCCGCGGAGTTCATCGCCGCGCATGCCGCGGTGATCGGCCCGCGCCTGTTCGTGCGCATCAATCCCCTGGACACGGCGCTGGCGATGCCTGACCTGGCGGCCGTGGTGGTGCCCGGCCTGGCCGGCATCCTGTTGCCAAAGACACGCAGCGCCGCCGACCTGCTGCAACTGGGCCACGGCTTGGACGCGCTCGAGGCCCGCGCCGGGCTCGAGCCAGGCAGCGTGAAGATCGTGCCGGTGGCCACCGAGACGCCGCAGGCGCTGCTGAACATGCAGGGCTTCTGTGCGCCGATTCCGCGCCTGGCGGGCGTGACCTGGGGCGCCGAAGACCTTTCGGCGGCCATCGGGGCTGTCTCCAACCGCGATGAAGGCGGTGCGTTCTCGCCGCTGTATCAGTGGGCAGCCTCGCTGTGCCTGACCGCCGCCGGAGCCGCCGGTGTGCCGCCGATCGACACGCTGCATGCCGACTTCCGCGACGCTGCGGGACTGGCCGAGGCCTGCCGCGCTTCCCGCCGGCGTGGCTTTCGTGGCCGCATCGCGATCCACCCTGACCAGGTCGAGACCATCAACACGGCCTACAGCCCAAGTGAGCCGGAGATCGCGCATGCGCGCCGGGTCGTCGAAGCTTTCGCTGCCCAACCCGAGGCCGGCACGCTGTCGATCGACGGCGTGATGGTCGACAAACCCCACCTCACCCAAGCACTGCGTACCCTGGACGCGGCGCGATAAGGAGATACGAACCGATGGACTTTTCGCTCAGCGAAGACCACCGCGCGATCCGCGACGGCGTCGCCGCAGTCGTCAAGCGCTTCGACGACGACTACTGGCTGGCGCGCGACGAGGACGGCGAGTTCCCGCGCGAGTTCCACCGCGCGATGGCCGATGCCGGCTGGCTGGGCATCACCATGCCCACCGAATACGGCGGCGCGGGCCTGGGCGTCACCGAGGCCGCGATCATGATGCACGAGGTCGCCAGCCACGGCGGCGGCATGGCGTCGGCCAGCACGGTGCATATCAACCTGTTCGGGCCTCATCCCATCGTCGTGTTCGGCACGCCGGAGCAGAAGGCACGCTGGATCCCGCGCCTGGTGGCCGGCCAGGACCAATGCGCCTTCGGCTTCACCGAGCCCGATGCCGGGCTGAACACCACCGCCATCAAGACCTTCGCGCAGAAGGTGCCGGGCGGCTATCTGGTGCACGGGCAGAAGGTCTGGACCAGCACCGCGCAGGTGGCGAGCAAGATCATGCTGCTGACGCGCACCACCAAGCTCGAGGACTGCAAGCGCCCGACCGACGGCATCACCATCTTCTACACCGACCTGGACCGCAGCAAGATCGAGGTGCGGCGCATTCCGAAGATGGGCCGCAAGGCGGTGGACAGCAACGCCATCTTTATCGATGGCTTGTTCATTCCCGAGAGCGACCGCATCGGCGAGGAAGGCAAGGGCTTCAGCTACATCCTGCACAGCCTGAACCCGGAGCGCCTGCTGGTGGCTAGCGAGGCCATCGCCATCGGCCAGGACGCGCTGCGCCGTGCCACGCGCTACGCGCGCGAGCGCATCGTTTTCGACCGTCCGATCGGCCAGAACCAGGGCATTCAGCATCCGCTGGCCGAGCGCTGGATGGCGCTGGAAGCCGCCTGGACGATGGTGATGAAGGGCGCCTGGCTGTACGACAACCACCAGCCCTGCGGCGCGGAGGCCAACACTGCCAAGTTCCTGGGCGCGCGCGCCGGCTTCGACGCCTGCACGCAGGCGGTGCTGACGCACGGCGGTTTCGGTTACGCCAAGGAGTACCACGTCGAAAGGCTGATGCGCGAAGTGACGATCACGCGCATCGCGCCGGTCACCGAACAACTGATCCTGTCCTTCATCGCCGAAAAGGTGCTGGACCTTCCCAAGTCGTATTGAGGCCATCCATCATGTTCAAGCGCGAACTCTTCAACGAAGACCACGAAGCCTTCCGCGACACCGTGCGGCGTTTCATCGAGCACGAGATTGCCCCGTACCACGCAAAGTGGGAAGTAGACGGCATCGTGCCGCGCGAGCTGTGGCTCAAGGCCGGCGCCGCGGGTCTTCTCTGCTGCACCGTGCCCGAGCAGTACGGCGGCGCCGGCGCGGACTACCTGTTCGACGTCGTCGTCTTCGAGGAGATGGCGCGCTCCGGCTTCAGCGGCCCGGGCTTCATGATCCACTGCGACCTCGTGGCCACCTACATCCTGAGCTTCGGCACCGAAGCGCAGAAGAAGAAGTGGCTGCCGAAGATGGTGCGCGGCGAGGCCATCGGCTCGCTGGGCATGACCGAGCCGCATGCCGGCTCGGACCTGAAGGCGATCCGCACGAAGGCGGTGCGTGACGGCGACGACTTCGTCATCAGCGGCCAGAAGGTGTTCATCTCCAACGGTCAGCTGTGCGATGTGATCGTGCTGGCCACCAAGACCGACAGCAACGCCGGCGCCAAGGGCGTGACGCTGTTCCTCGTCGACACCAGCCTGCCCGGCTTCCGACGGGGCAAGAACCTGCACAAGCTGGGCATGAAGGCGCAGGACACCTCGGAGTTGTTCTTCGACGAGGTGCGCGTGCCCGCGTCGGCGATGCTGGGCGAGGAGGGCCAAGGCTTCGAACTGATGATGACCAAGCTGGCGCAGGAGCGCCTGGCACAGGCCATCCGCTCGGCGACGGTCGCCGAGACGGTAGTTGATTGGACCGTCGAATACACCGCCGGGCGCAAGGCCTTCGGAAAAACCATCGGCGACTTCCAGAACACGCAGTTCAAGCTGGCGGAGTTGAAGACCGAAGCCGTGATCGGCCGCCAGTTCACCGACAAGTGCATCGCCACCTTCATCAAGGGTGAACTGGATGCGGTGGACGCCGCGATGGCCAAGATGTGGCTGTCGAACCTGCACTGCAAGGTGGTCGACGAATGCCTGCAGCTCTTCGGCGGTTGGGGCTACATGTGGGAGTACCCGATCGCCCGTGCCTATGCCGACGCGCGCATCGTCAAGATCGCCGGTGGCTCGATCGAGGTGATGAAGCACATCATCGGCCGCCAGCTGTTTGCCGGCCATCTGCCACGCCGCGAACGTGTTGCCGGCGTGAACCCCGTTTGAACCGCCTGAAAGCTAAAGAGACCGTCATGACCACATCCAATTTCCGCCCCGACGTGCTTGCCGGCAAGCGCATCCTCATCACCGGCGGGGGCACCGGCCTGGGCAAGGAGCTGGCACGACACTTCGTCGCGCACGGGGCCTCAGTGCATATCTGCGGCCGACGCGAGGCGGTTCTGCAAGGCGCAGTGGAGGAACTGCGCGCAGCCGCGCAGCACGGTGGCAGCGCCGAGTACCACATCTGCGATGTGCGCGATGCCGATGCCATCGACGCCATGGTCGAGCGCATCTGGGCCGGTGGGCCACTTACCGGGTTGGTCAACAACGCCGCGGCGAATTTCATCGCGCCCTCGGTAGACATCAGCCCGCGCGGCTTTGCCGCAGTGCGCTCCACAGTCATGGACGGCGCGCTGTTCGCCACCTTGTCCTGCGGCAAGCGCTGGATTGCCCAGGGTCTGCCCGGTTCGGTGGTGAGCATGCTCGTAACCTGGGTCTGGACCGGCTCGGCCTATGTGCTGCCGAGCACGATGGCCAAGACCGCGGTGCATGCGATGACGATGTCGCTGGCGGTCGAGTGGGGCAAGCACAACATTCGCGTCAACGCGGTGGCGCCGGGCCCCTTCCCTACCGAAAGCGCATGGGAAAAGCTGGCGCCGATTCCCAAGGCCAATGTCGGCGCAGCCTCTGCCGACGAGGTGCCGATGGGCCGCTTCGGCCGCATGCCCGAACTGTGCAACCTGCTGACCTTCCTGCAGGCCGACGGCTGCGAATACCTGACCGGTGTGAACATCGCCATCGACGGCGGCCACCATTTGGCCGCACCGTCGACCTTCGCCGCGCTGGGCAAGCTGACGCCCGAGGATTGGGCCGAGGCCAAGGCGCTGGTGCGCGGCCGGGCCGAGCAGGAGAAGACCCAGCGCTCCACAGGCTGAAGCGATGGATCGTCGTTCCTTCGTTGCGGCTCTGGCCGCAGCGGCTGGCGGTGTTCGCGCGCAAGCGGCCTTCCCGACGCGACCGATCATGTTGATCGCCCCTTCCGTGCCGGGCGGCTCGACCGACGTCATCTGCCGCGCGCTGGCCGAGTCGGTCTCGCGCCGGCTCGGCGTGCCGGTCACCGTCGAAAACAAGGCAGGGGCAGGCGGCGCGCTGGGAGCGATGGCACTGGCAGGCGCCAAGCCGGACGGCTACATGGTGGCGTTGCTGCCGCTGGCCGTGTTCCGCATCGCGCTGATGCAGAAGACCACCTTCGATCCGATGCGCGACATCACTTACGTTGCCGGCCTGGGGGGCTTTGTCTTCGGCATCGCCGTGCCGGCGTCTTCGCCCTGGCGTACGCTGCGCGATCTGCTGGTGGACGCGCGCAAGCATCCGGGCAGCATCACCTACGGCCATGCAGGGGTCGGCACCACTCCCCATCTCGCGGTGGAAGAACTGGCGCTGAAGACCGGCGTGGAGCTGACCGCCGTGCCCTACAAGGGCTCGAACGAAGCGCTGCTGGCGCTGCTCAGCGGCCAAGTGCAGATGATGAGCGGCACCACCGAGTTCGTGCCGCACGTGCAGTCGGGCAAGCTCCGTGTGCTGGCCACGCTGGGATCGAAGCGTGCGGCGGCCTTTCCCGACGTGCCCACGCTGCGTGAATCCGGCGTGGACATCGTCAACGATTCGCCCTTCGGTATCGGCGTGCCGAAGGGGACCGATGCAGCGATCGTGAAGACGCTGCACGACGCCTTCCGGGCCGCGCTGGACGACGCGTCGGTGCAAGCCGCGTTCGCGCGCTTCCAGATGCCGATCCTGCCGATGAGCAGCGCCGAGTACGAAGCCTTTGCGCAGCGCACGGTCGAGGCCGAGCGCGTCACGCTGGCGCGGCTCAACCTGCTGCAGCGCTGAGCGCGGCGATGTAACACCATCAAGGAGAAGCACGAATGAAGGTTCTGGTCCCGGTGAAGCGGGTGGTCGACTACAACGTCAAGGTGCGCGTCAAGAGCGACGGCACGAGCGTGGACATCGCTAACGTGAAGATGAGCATGAACCCCTTCGACGAGATCGGCGTCGAAGAGGCGGTGCGGCTGAAGGAGAAGGGCGTGGCCACCGAGGTCATCGCCGTGTCCTGCGGCGTCACGCAGTGCCAGGAGACGCTGCGCACCGCCATGGCCATCGGCGCCGACCGGGCGATCCTGGTGGAGAGCACCGAAGAACTGCAGCCGCTGGCGGTCGCCAAGCTGCTCAAGGCTCTGGTCGACAAGGAACGGCCCGGCCTGGTGATCCTGGGCAAGCAGGCGATCGACGACGACTGCAACCAGACTGGCCAGATGCTGGCCGCGCTGTTGGACAGGCCGCAGGGCACCTTCGCCAGCAAAGTCGAAGTGGCGGACGGTTCTGCCAGCGTCACCCGTGAAGTCGACGGTGGCCTGGAGACGGTGAAGCTGAAGCTGCCGGCCATCGTCACCACCGACCTGCGCCTGAACGAACCGCGCTACGTCACGCTGCCCAACATCATGAAGGCCAAGAAGAAGCCGCTGGAGGTCGTGAAGCCCTCCGACCTGGGCGTCGACGTGGCCTCCAAGATCAAGACGCTGAAGGTCGCCGAGCCGCCCAAGCGCGGCGCTGGCATCAAGGTGCCCGATGTGGCCACGCTGGTGGACAAGCTGAAGAACGTCTCGAAGGTGATCTGAAATGAGCAGTCTCGTCATCGCCGAACACGACCACGGCACCCTGAAGGGTGCCACCCTGAACACCGTCACCGCGGCCATCGCCTGCGGCGCCGAGGTGCACGTGCTGGTGGCCGGCCACAACGCCGCCGGCGCGGCGCAGGCTGCCGCCCAGATCCAGGGCGTGGCCAAGGTGCTGCACGCCGACGGCGCCAGCCTGGCCGAACAGCTGGCCGAGAACGTCGCCGCGCAGGTGCTGGCGATCGCCGGGAACTACAGCCACATCCTGTTCCCGGCCACCGCGCACGGCAAGAACGTCGCCCCGCGCGTGGCCGCCAAGCTCGATGTCGGGCAGATCTCCGACGCCACCAAGGTGGTCAGCCCGGACACCTTCGAGCGCCCGATCTATGCCGGCAACGCCATCGCCACCGTGCAGAGCGCCGATGCGGTCAAGGTGCTGACGGTACGCACCACCGGCTTCGACGCCGCGGCGGCCAGCGGCGGCAGCGCCGCGGTGGAAAGCGTCGCCGCGGCGCCCGACAGCGGCCTGTCGAGCTTCGTCGGCGCCGAGATCGCCAAGAACGACCGGCCGGAGCTCACCGCCGCCAAGATCATCGTCTCCGGCGGAAGAGCGATGGGCAGCAGCGAGAAGTTCAACGAGGTGCTGACGCCGCTGGCCGACAAGCTGGGGGCCGCGCTAGGCGCCAGCCGCGCCGCGGTGGACGCCGGCTATGCGCCCAACGACTGGCAGGTGGGGCAGACCGGCAAGATCGTCGCACCGCAGCTGTACATCGCCTGCGGCATCAGCGGGGCGATCCAGCACCTGGCGGGCATGAAGGACAGCAAGGTCATCGTGGCCATCAACAAGGACCCGGAGGCGCCGATCTTCAGCGTTGCCGACTATGGCCTCGAAGCCGATCTGTTCACCGCCGTGCCGGAACTGGTGGCCTCTCTCTGATACAGGTGCGACGATGACCGATCTTTCTGCGGAATACAAGGCGCTGGCCGAATACCGGCCCAAGCACAAGGTGCGTTTCGTGACGGCGGCATCGCTGTTCGATGGCCACGACGCGGCCATCAACATCATGCGGCGCATCCTGCAGGGCATGGGCGCCGAGGTCATCCACCTGGGCCACAACCGCTCGGTGGACGAGGTGGTGACCGCCGCGCTGCAGGAAGACGTGCAGGGCATCGCCATCAGCAGCTACCAGGGCGGCCACGTCGAGTACTTCAAGTACATGATCGAGCTGCTCAAGCAACGCGGTGGCGCGCACATCAAGGTCTTCGGCGGTGGCGGCGGCGTCATCGTGCCGGCCGAGATCCAGGAGCTGCAGGCCAGCGGCGTGGCGCGCATCTACAGCCCCGAGGACGGCCAGCGCATGGGGCTGCAGGGCATGATCGGCGAGATGGTGATGAGGAGCGACCAGGACCTGTCGCCGCATGCGCCGAAGAAGCTGGCCGCGATCCGCGGCCCTGGTGCGCGGCGCGCGCTGGCACAACTGATCACCGCGCTGGAAAACGGCAAGGCGCCGGCCGCGCTGAAGGACGAGCTGCAGGCCGCAGCCAAGGACATCCGCACCCCCGTGCTCGGCATCACCGGCACCGGCGGCGCGGGCAAGAGCAGCCTGACCGACGAGCTGATCCGCCGCCTGCGGCTGGACCAAGGCGATGCGCTGCAGATTGCCGTCATCAGCATCGACCCCAGCCGCCGCAAGAGCGGCGGCGCGCTGCTCGGCGACCGCATCCGCATGAACGCCATCGGCCCGTGGCGTGCGGCCAGCGGCGACGACGACGGCCAGCGTGTCTACATGCGCAGCCTGGCGACGCGCGACGCGGGCAGCGAGATCAGCCAGGCGCTGCCCGACGTGGTGGCGGCCTGCAAAGCGGCCGGCTTCGACCTGATCGTGGTCGAGACCTCGGGCATCGGCCAGGGCGATGCGGCGATCGTGCCGTTGGTGGACGTGCCGATGTATGTGATGACGCCGGAATACGGCGCGGCCAGCCAGCTGGAGAAGATCGACATGCTCGACTTCGCCGAGTTCGTGGCCATCAACAAGTTCGACCGCAAGGGCGCGGCCGACGCGCTGCGCGATGTGGCCAAGCAGGTGCAGCGAAACCGCGAGGCCTTCAAGCAGCCGCCAGAGCAGATGCCGGTGTTCGGCACCA
The DNA here is from genome assembly GCA_035438245.1 of Rubrivivax sp. GTDB lineage: Bacteria > Pseudomonadota > Gammaproteobacteria > Burkholderiales > Burkholderiaceae_C > Rubrivivax. The sequence continues at coordinate 13,383 of DAORHX010000001.1, read as the reverse complement.
TGGCCAGCCGCTTCAACGACGATGGCGTGACCGCGCTGTACCAGGCGCTGAAGCCGCGTCTGGGTGCGCTCGGCCTGAAGCTGACCGAGGGCACGCTGCCGGCGGTGGCCACGCGCCACAGCACGCACCAGGTGCCGATCGTGCCCGGCGCGCGTGCGCGCTACCTGGCCGACATCGCCGACACGGTGCGCGGCTACAAGCGCCATGCGCGCGCGCAGGCCAAGCTGGCGCGCGAGGTGCAGCAGCTCAAGGCCAGCGCCGCGATGCTGCAGACCGACAAGCCCGAGCGCCACCGCGCGGTCGAAGCCGTGATGGACCTGGCGCAGACGCGCGAGGCCGGCCTGGACGCGCATTCGAAGAAGCTGCTGGCGATGTGGCCGGACATGCAGCAGGCCTATGCCGGCGACGAGTACGTGGTGAAGATCCGCGACAAGGAGATCCGCACCGCGCTCGTGCACACCACGCTGTCGGGCAACAAGATCCGCAAGGTGGCACTGCCGGCCTACGAGGACCATGGCGAACTGCTGAAGTGGCTGATGCTGGAGAACGTGCCGGGCAGCTTCCCGTACACCGCCGGCACCTTCGCCTTCAAGCGCGAGAACGAGGACCCGACACGCATGTTCGCTGGCGAGGGCGACGCCTTCCGCACCAACCGGCGCTTCAAGCTGCTGTCTGAAGGCATGCCGGCCAAGCGGCTGAGCACCGCCTTCGACTCGGTGACGCTGTACGGCAACGACCCGGACCTGCGGCCCGACATCTACGGCAAGGTGGGCAACAGCGGCGTCAGCATCGCCACGCTGGAGGACATGAAGGTGCTGTACGGCGGCTTCGACCTGACGCACCCGGCGACCTCGGTGAGCATGACGATCAACGGCCCGGCGCCGACGATCCTGGCGATGTTCATGAACACCGCCATCGACCAGAACCTGGACAAGTTCCGCGCCGACAACCAGCGCGAGCCCACCGACGACGAGGCGGCCAAGATCCGCGCCTGGGTGCTGGAGAACGTGCGCGGCACGGTGCAGGCCGACATCCTGAAGGAAGACCAGGGCCAGAACACCTGCATCTTCAGCACCGAGTTCAGCCTGAAGGTGATGGGCGACATCGCCGAATACTTCGTGCACCACAAGGTGCGTAACTTCTACTCGGTCAGCATCTCGGGTTATCACATCGCCGAAGCCGGTGCCAACCCGATCAGCCAGCTGGCCTTCACGCTAAGCAACGGCTTCACCTTCGTCGAGGCCTACCTGGCGCGCGGCATGCACATCGACGACTTCGCGCCGAACCTGAGCTTCTTCTTCAGCAACGGCATGGACCCGGAGTACACGGTGATGGGCCGCGTGGCGCGGCGCATCTGGGCCACCGCGATGCGCGACCGCTACGGCGCCAACGAACGCAGCCAGAAGCTGAAGTACCACGTGCAGACTTCCGGCCGCAGCCTGCACGCGCAGGAGATCCAGTTCAACGACATCCGCACCACGCTGCAGGCGCTGATCGCCATCTACGACAACTGCAACAGCCTGCACACCAACGCCTTCGACGAGGCCATCACCACGCCGACGGAAGACAGCGTGCGCCGCGCGATGGCGATCCAACTGATCATCAACCGCGAATGGGGCCTGGCGAAGAACGAGAACCCGAACCAGGGCGCGTTCGTCATCGACGAGCTGACCGAGCTGGTCGAAGAAGCGGTGCTGGCCGAGTTCGAGAAGATCGCCGAGCGCGGCGGCGTGCTGGGCGCGATGGAGACCGGCTACCAGCGCGGCAAGATACAGGAAGAGAGCATGCACTACGAGATGCTCAAGCACACCGGCGAGTACCCCATCATCGGCGTCAACACCTTCCGCAACCCGTATGGCGACCCGGTGCCGACCGCGCTGGAGCTGGCGCGCAGCACCGAGGAGGAAAAGCAGAGCCAGCTGAAGCGGCTGCAGGACTTCCACGCCCGCCATGCGGCCGAGGCGCCGGCGATGCTGAAGCGGCTGCAAGCCGCTGTGATCGACAATGGCAACGTCTTCGAGGTGCTGATGGAGGCAGTGCGCTGCTGCTCCCTCGGCCAGATCACCAACGCGCTGTTCGCTGTGGGCGGGCAGTACCGCAGGAGCATGTAGGTACGACAGACACAACGGCGTACAAGTCACGGTCGAGTCGCTGTCAACCAAGGGCACGACGACGGCGGCAGCACCGGCATCTCGCAATCGGTCGACCACACCCATGCCAAAGCGCTGTCCGCAGCAACTGCACGCTCTTTCGCCAAGCGTCCATTCTGTTCATGAATGGGCTGAAGATGTGCATCGGCACGGCCGCGGCGCCTGCATCGACAAGCAGCACATTCGCATAAACCGAACTGCTTCTGGCGTCGTAGCGAAGTGGGCTTGAAGAACCGCCTCCTTTGCTCGACCAGCACCTTGATCAACAGTATCTCGTGCACTCCCTCCACGGGTATCCATTGCTCGCTGGCCAACATCAGGCTGAGGGAATCGACCTCATACGTATGCTCCCAGCGGGCTCGGATCAGTGTGGTAGCCACGAGTCGAACACCAACGCCGCTATCGGCATCACGCGCCTCGAACAGCGGACCGAAAGTTCGAACGGCACGCCACCAAAGCTGCTCCGAGATCAGCAATGGCGCGTCCGGCATGCGGCGGATCCAGATGCGCCTACCCGCCGGTGATGCCTCGCACGCCTTGAATTCGCCGAGCACGACAGCCATCGGCTGGCTTCCGCCGTGCGGATTCAGGATGGACAGCTTGCGGCGTCGCCGTTGGGCAATCTCGGCCTTGCGCTGCTCGCTGAACGGCTCCAGGACATACAACCTCGCGCCCAGCGCTTCGCCCTTGACGAGTAGTCCATCGGCGGCCTCCATTAAGTACTTGTGGATCACGCCCTGGTTGCGCTTGCCCTCCATGGCCGGGCTCCACCGGTTGAAGCCGGCCCGCTCGAAAAGGAAATGCGTGAACGCGCGCAGACTCATGCGGCGGCGTGGCTGCTCGACCTCGGTGATCTCCTTCGGTTCCGTGCGGTCGGCACCTCGGCGCATCAAGCGCGTCCGCGGAAAATCCACCCTCAACTCGACGAGTCCAGGTTCGACTTCCCGGACAGCCTCGCCGATCAGCTCGCCCAGGCCCGATCGGCTCGGCTCGGGTTCGAACGATAGGCAGCCGAGGTGGTGCAGGTGCCCGGTGGCAGGCATGCGCTTGACCACGCAACTCACGGTGCCGCGCGATGTACATCTCCACGCCGCCGGGGATGCACAGGCAGCGCGGTCGCGCCGGCTAGTGGTAGGCCCGTGCCAAGGCCTGCTGAAGTTGCCGGTCGTCGGCGTCGATCAGCCGGCCATCGATCGCGAAGCGCCGCGCGTCGTTCATCGCTTCAGACCATCTCGTCGAGCAGCTGCGCCAGCGAGGGTCGCGGTCGTGCGAGCTGCTCGCGCACGGCGCTGCGCTCGGCGATGCCGAGCACCTCGCCGACCTGGTACTCGTCGGCGCCGCGCTCGTACATCCTGGACATCAGCGTCAGCCGCGCGGACTGGGTGCAGATGCAAGGGATGTCCGCATACCGGAACAGCTTGCGATAGGTTTCGAGCAACGCGCGGCACACGAAGCGCTTCTGCTGCGGCGCGCCGTTCGGCGTGATCGGGTACGGCGAGCATCGCCGCTCACGGTGGTAGCCGTGACGCGGCGCCGCGGAAGTCTGCGCGCCGAGCCAAGCCGTGGCGCGTGAGCTGCGCCAGCGCCAGGTCGCGCTGGGTAACGACGGCTGGAGCGGGCATGCTTCAAATACTCGGATGGACTTCACGGTCGTCCGATGATTTGCAGCACTCATGCACCTTCACTTGCCAGCACCAGGCTGCCTCACCATCAACCTACTTCACCCGGCGCAGCTTCGAGCGCGCATTGACGACGCTCGCCTCGCGGTCCAAGACGCGATCGACCTGCGCGCGGACCACCCAACGCCACAACAGACGGAGGCCAAAGGCACCCGCCCCGTACACCACCGCAGCAGGCATGCCCGCGAGGAGCCACGACCATGACGAAAGCGCGTATGCGGCGATCCCGACCGCCGCTGCCCCGGCAACGACCACAGCATCGCATCGGCGCCACAATAACGGCGGGTCGATGCGGACGAAGTTGATGCCCTCCCCGGTGCTCCGGTTGAACAGGCCGACCGGCAGGTCGCCGAGCAGCAGGGTGCTGACGTCATGTCCGCGCCGCGCCGGCAGAAAGCGGCTGTGGATGACGATCTTGACGTCCCGCCCTTCCGTCGTGCCGATCCATAGCTCGCGCCGTTCACGCGCCGGGTACTGTTCGCACCAGCGCATCGGCACGTTGATGAAGCGATGGACTTCGGTCAGTTGGCCGCTGACCCAGTAGAAGGTGCTCATGCCGGGCTCCTCGAGTTGATTCGCTCACGCTCGCATGCGTTGTTGCGCCGTCAACCGAGCGCTCAGGTGCGAGCGGGGTGACACCCGACTGCAATTGCACCCGCACTTGCCGCCTCTGCGGTGGGGCCTGTGCGGGCCACGAGATCACACTGCAGGAGCACTCCACTCACCCTAAATCCGGCAGTTACCCCGTGGCTGGCAGCGCATTGGGAGGCTGAAACGGGCGCAGTGTGGGCGCGATCTTGTCGCTGACATAGCGCAGCAGTAGCGTCCAGCGGTCAGCTTGGGCGAACTGCTCCGCAGCTTGCCGAACGTGCTGCAAAGCCTCGCCGATATTGGCAATGAGCGTCTTGAGCATCTGCGCCTTGCCATGCAGCGGCGTCAGGTACAGCGTCGTCTGGTTGGCGTGGTTGACCGCCTTGCCCACCGCGGCCAGCAGCAGCGGGCGGCTGGTGATGGCCTCCATGCGTGCGCCGGGGCGTGCCGCACGGCAGTACCAACTCCACCAGTTGTAGACCAGCGCACAGGCCCGGGCCATGGTCTGGCAGCGGTTGATGTCCTGCGTGGTGAAGCCGCTCAGGCCCCACTGGTTCTTCAGCTCGTCGAACGCGTTCTCGGCATCAGCCCGGTCGCGGTACACCTGCGCCACCGACTCGATGGGGTAGTCCACGTCCGTTACCAGAACCGCGTACTCCCACAGCTTGTCGCCGGCTTGGAACACGGCAGGCTCCAAGTCCAGCTGCAGTTGGCGGCCTTCGTCGATGCGGCGCTCTCGTGCGATACCGCCGCGCACGCGCTGGCGCACGATGACCACGCGGCGCGTTCGGCTCCAACCGTGCAGCCGCACCTGGCCTTCGATCATCTGGCAGCCCTGGGCATCCGCTGGGCTCCAGTCCGTGCGGCCGAAGGCCATGGCCACCAGGCGCTTGACGTTGGCCGTCTGGCGCAGCCGCAGCAGGTAGCGCTGGCCGCGCTGTTCGAGCTCCAGCAAGATGCCTTCGTTGCCGTAACCCGAGTCGCCGCGCACGAGTGCCGGACGCTTGTCACCGAGTTCGTCCAGCAACTGCCCGAGTGCGGCCTTGGCATGAGCGCTGGTGTGCTGCTTGCCGGTTGAGACCTGCACATCCAGCACCAGGCGCAGGTTGCCCACCAAGAAGGTGTGCAGCACGTGGCTGGGGCGCATCGGCTTGGCCGGGTTGTAGCCGACCTCGGCGCCTTCTTGGCGCCCGTACAGCGGTTTGATGCTGGCATCGATGTCCAGCACCCACGGCCGATCCAGCGCTTCGCGTACCGAGTGCATCAGGCTGGGGCGCATCCACGCGGTGCTGGCCGCCTCGTCGATGCGCTCCATGGCCCGGCGCAGCGCGTCTTCGCTGACGATCCTGCCCATGCCCAGCGCCTGCGCGGCCACCGCATCGCCGCGCAGCGCGGTGATGTGCGCGTAGCGCTTGTGCCCGGCCAGCATCGCCAGCATCAGCGTGCCCAGCACGTCGCGCTTGTCCGGTGCGTTGCCGCTGCGGTACGACAGCGGGCACGATGACACCCAGCGGTCGAACACGCCGGTGCTCGCCAGGAACTCGGCGAAGAAGACGAGCTGGCCGTTGGGCGTGGCCGCCGCGTGCTCGTCCCAGCGCACATGCATGCGCCCACCCAGTGTGTCCACCAGCTGCGGCGTCGGGCTCGCATCGCCAGCCTCTCGGCGCGCCACAAGCGCCTTGCGTCTTGACTCACCCATCGGGTGAGTTTGCCAAAACCCATCAGCACCGCACCAGCCCTGGCTCAGCCGCCGCCTGTACCAGCTGAACTGCCGGATTTAGGCTCACAGTTGCTCGCCTTGCCCGGCACCGAGCGTGCTTTCGTCCATACGCTCGACCATCACCCAGCGGCGCCCCGGCTCCGAACCAGAGGCCAAGCCCATTCATGTCAAGCCCTGGGGCGAAGCAGCCTCGGCAGTCGATCTGAAAATGGAGCCCCATTTCGCCGCCGTTCAACGCCACACGAAAGCACCCGGAATTCGCGCCGTTTGCCGATGCCCCGTATTGACCTGGGTCGCGGGCCGTAGTCCACTGTCGGCTCCCGATGGCCGCTCCTAATGGCCAGCTCCCTTCGCGGAGCGAAAGGCGTCGCAGTCGTTACCTGCCCCCGAAGGCCCGATCCTTGAATCGGGCTGGCCATGACCCTCGAGGTCGTGGCTTGGTGGAACCTGTTCGTAGAGCCTTGCTTGTGATCCACCGGCGTTCATTGCCGGGCGCTCCCTGAAGCGCGTCGCAAGCCGAGCCGATGCCGTGCCGGCACCCGATGCCGATGCACCCGTCGACGCCATCCTTTCGAGCACCTGCCGATCCATCGCGATCGGCAAGGCATGCGGTCGTGCTTGCCCTTTTGGGCTCCGCCGCATGTCGCCTCGCTCGTGCACCTGACACCACCCCGGACTCTCGGTAAGGGGTGGACTCCTGCAGGTGGATGGCGCTGCGAAAGCAGCAGACCTGATCCATCGAAAGCAGCAGGCCAGACCTGGCTGCTGATGTCGCCGTCGCCCTCGAGGCGGGCGTCATCACACCCCCGTGCCGCGCGGAAACCCGCGCACGGGCCGGATCAACCGTTTCATTTTTAAGGACGACCGAGTTCAACCCGCGCAGCCAGGTGCCGGAATCCGCCTGGCCGCGTGCCGCAACCGATTCCATGAACTTGCGGCGCGTGCTGTCGGGAGCACGCGCCCGCGCTGGAGAACCTCATGCCTCACACTGCCTTCGATCCGACTTCTCCCCGCCGCCCGCCCGCGGTAGGCCGCGCCTCGAACCAGCCGCTGCGGCCTCGCGACTGGGCCGGCCTCACCGACCGCGACACGCTCGCGCGCTATCGCCCCGGCAAGGCCGACCCGATGCAGGTGCTGGAAGTACTGCTGCGGCTGCACAACCAGCAGCACACCGCGCGCAACAAGACCGTCTCGCACAAGACCCGCGCGGAGCGCGCCAACTTCCTGCGCCGCTTCTTCCGCGGCTTGCGCGAACGCGCCGGCTTCAAGACCCTGCCCGATCCGCGCAACCTGGGCCAGAAGCACATCAACGCGATGGTCCAGGTGTGGCGGGAAGGCAAACTGAAGCCACCGACCATCCAGACCTACCTGAGTTTCCTGCGCGGCCTGGCCGTGTGGACCGGCAAGCCGGGCTTCGTGCGCGAGCCCGCGTACTACGGTCTGGAGCTGGCCGAATACCAGCGGCACGAGGCGGCCGATCGCGACAAGAGCTGGTCGGCCCAAGGGATCGACATCGACGCCGTCGTCGAAAAGGTGTGTGCCCACGACGCCTACGTAGGGGCGTCGCTGCGGGTAATCCGCGCCTTCGGCCTGCGCCGCAAGGAATCGGTGATGCTGCGGCCGAACACCTGCATCGTGCCCTTCGAGTCCACCGGCCTGCAGGAGGAGGATCGGCAGGCCGACCGCTACGTGTGGATCCGGCAGGGCGCGAAGAACGGCCGCCAGCGCTTCGTCCCGCTGAATACGCCAGAGCGCGTTGCCGCGATCGAGTACGCGCAGCAGGTGGTGTCGGGGCCGGACGCACATCTGGGCAACCCCAGGCACGACCTGAAGCACAACCTGAAGCGCTTCGACTACGTGCTGGTGAAGTTCGGCATCTGCAGCAGCAAGCTCGGCGTCACGGCGCATGGCCTGCGCCACGAGGCGCTGATCAACGAGTTCGTGGCGCAGACCGGGCAGCAGCCGCCTGTGCGCGGCGGCGAACCACTGCCGGCCGAGACGGAACATGCGGCACGGCTTGCGGTGTCACGCTTGGCCGGCCACGTCAGACCCAGGGCGTCTTCTGCGTATCTTGGCGGGGCGAGGAGCCGCAGACCGAAGGGCACGTAGGACGTCGATTCCGACCGGGTTGCCGGTCCCCTGATTCGTCTTGCGACAGCGGTTGGCTACGCGTTGAAACCCGCTTCTGAACTACGCCGAACCGGCTCACGCGTGCGCCAAGGCCCCGCATGGCCTAAGCTTCGTTGTGTGAAGACCGCCACCATTCCCCCCGTGCGCGTCTCGGCCAAGTTGCGCGCCGAACTGGACAAGTCGCTGAAGAAGGGCGAGACCCTGGCCGCACTGGTCGAGAAGGCCGTCAGCCACGAGATCGCGCCGCAAGTCCGAAGCCGAGTTCGTGCGCCGCGGTCTTGCGGCCGTCGTCCGCAACCAGAAGGACGGGACCGGCATTCCCGCCGACGCCGTGATCGCCAAGCTGGAAGCCCGGCTGGCTGCAGCGCGAAACACGCTGGCACAAAAGAAGACGCCGGCTGCTGCCAGGCAGGGATGAGCGGCCCGTACGCGGTTATGGCCCGGCGGCGCCTTGCGGCAACGGCCTGTGGGCCAGGACGATCCGCAATGACATAAATTCGGCTCACATCTTGAGCCGAATCGCGGAGAATGCGGCTCATGAAGCCGCCCAAGCCGCGCTGGATCTGGCAGCAAGCCGACTGGCCGAACTTTGTCTTCGACGCGAACGCGGCAGCCAAGGACCTGGCCGAGGCGCACCGGATGCACGGCATCGTCGAAGGCAAGGCGGCCGCCATCGGCCTGGGCGCGACCAGCCCGTTGGCCGTGGACGCCCTGGCCGACGAGGCGCTGTCCACCGCCGCCATCGAGGGCGAGCGGCTGGCGCGCGACGCCGTGCGCTCGTCGGTGATGCGGCGGCTGGGGCTCACTACGGCCGGGCGTTCCGATCGCCATGTCGAGGGCTTGGTGGAAGTGCTGAGCGACGCCACCACGGCCAGCGACCGACCGCTGGATGCGGACCGGCTGTGGCGCTGGCAGTCCGCGCTGTTTCCGGGTGGCACGTCCGGCATCCGCCGCATCGCGGTGGGCCGCTGGCGCACGCACGAAGACCCGATGCAGATCGTCAGCGGCCCGCCCGGGCGCGAAGTGGTTCACTACGAAGCGCCGCCTTCGCGCGCGGTGCCCAAGGAGATGGACCGCTTTCTGCGCTGGTTTGCAAAGCCTGCGCCAACGCCGGACGGCCTGGCCCGCGCAGCCATCGCCCACCTATGGTTCGAGAGCATCCACCCGTTCGAAGACGGCAACGGCCGCATCGGTCGCGCGATTGCGGACATGGCACTGTCGCAGCACTTGCGCCAGCCGGTGCGCCTGTACAGCCTGTCGCGGCAGTTGCTGGCTTCCCGCGCCGAGTACTACGACGCGCTGCATGCCGCCTCGCGCAGCAGCCTCGATGTGACGGACTGGGTGCGCTGGTTCGCCCGCCAGATCGCGGCGGCGTGCCGCACGGCCAGCGAGGTGGTCGACCAGGCGATCGCGAAGCGGCGCTTCTGGGAGCAGCACGAGCACGCCGTCAACGAGCGCCAGCGCAAGGTGCTGCGCAAGCTGCTGGATGCCGGCGACGGTGGCTTCGCCGGCGGACTGAACGCCGAGAAGTACATCAAGCTCACCGGCGTTTCCAAGGCCACGGCGACACGCGACCTGCGCGAGATGGTGGCGCTTGGCCAGCTGTGGACCGCGGGCACCGGCAAGGCGCTGCGCTACTACGCCGACATGCCCGGGTGGACACACGGGCTTGAACGCAAGGGCGCAGTGCGCGGTGGCGGCTGACGGTCCGCCAAGTACGCCGCTACCGCCGAGGCCCGGATGCGGCGGCGCCCTCCCCGGGTCCGGATCACCTCGCCCAGCTCGCCCGCATCGCACAGCCTGGCCACGCTGGGTGCGCTGAGCTTCAATCTGGCAGCAGCCTCCGTGGTCCCCAGCAGTGCATCGACTCCTGCCAACATCTCCGGTTCGAGTGCAACACCTTCGCTTCTGCTCGCGTCGGCATGGTGCTCTTGAACCGCATTCTCGACCTCGCATCGCTGGAGAAACCCTGCCCAGGATTCGAGCGCCGCCTTGCGTTCGGCGTAGTAGGTGTACTGGTCGTAGATCCCCTCCACACCCGGCAGCTTGTGGTTGAGGCACATCTCCGAGATGTCGCGCGGCACGCCCAGCGCGCGCATGTGCGACTTCATCGTGCTGCGCAAGTCGTGCGGCGTAAAACGGCGAATCTCCGGCTCGTATTGGGCGATCCAGAAGTCTATGGCCTCGCGAATGGTGTCCTTGGCCAAGTGCGTATCTCCCCTCTGGCGGCGAACACGCGCCTGCTTGCGGGCAGGCAGGACATAGGCCGACGAACCCGAGAACTCGCGAAGCTCCCATAGCCAGCACACGACCACCGGCGCCAGCGGGATGTCGATCGCCGGCCCCGTCTTGCTGGCCGGCACGTGCCACCGGGCTTCATCCAGATGGACGTCCTGCCACTGCGCCGTGTAGAGCTCGGAGCCTCGGACGCCGCAGGCCAGCAGGACGCGTATGGCCAGCTGGTTCGCGCGGCGCATCTGCGCGTTCAGCAGCAGGTGGATCTCTTCCCGCGTCAGCATCAGCCGCTTGCGGATCGGAGGCCGCGGCCCCAACAGCGCCGAGAGCACGATGCCGATGCACGGGTTGGCGTCGACCAATCGTTTGCCGCATGCATGCGTGAACAGGCACTTGGCCGTCACCAGCATCATGTTGGACTCGCCCCAGGTCAGCTTGCTGTCCTCGATGAGCGTGACGATGTCGCCGGCCTGGACCTCGCGCACCGTCATCGAACCCAGGCAGCGCTCGATCAGGCGCAGGTGGCGGCTGTAGCTTCGCTGCGTGCTCCTGGCCAGTGAAACCAGCTTCTTCTCGCGGTAGTCCTGGACCAGCTGCCGCAGCGTCCAGTCCTTGGCCGCGACCACCCTCGCCCTGCGCTTCTCGACGCCAGGGTTGATGCCCTGGAGGATCTCCGCGCGCTTCACCGTCGCCGCGGTGCGCGCATCGGCCAATCCGAGCTGCGGGTAGCACCCCAGCGTGAGCTCGTGGCGCCGGCTTCCGAAGCGATACCGCAGCACCCAAACAGCGGCTCCGGCAGTCGACAACGTGAAGGTCAGGCCGTTGCCGTCGCTCCTCGCCAAAGGCTTGCCCGCCCTCGCCCATTGCCTGAGTTGGATGTCGGACAAGAGCCCTCTCCTGGTCGCCATCTTCGCGTCTCCCGGCAGCGTGCGCCAAGGGCCGGTTTAGCTACCCGGCTAGCTACCCACGCAGCTACCCAATAGTGTTGCGATTGGATGGGACTTCAAGAGACGACAAGAACGCTTTCCCGGCGAAAACCCCTTCAAAAACAGTCGCTTGCGTGTGGCAGATGGGACGTCGTGAAACGCCCTCAACCTCACATTAAGACGATGTCGTACTGCTCCGGGTTCAGCGAAGGCTCGGTGCTCAACGAAATCGGCTTGCCGATGAACTCGCTCAACCCTGCCAGATGCACGCTCTCCTCGTCGAGCAGCATCTCGACCACCGCCGCGCTGGCGACGATGCGGAATTCCTTCGGGTTGAACTGCCGTGCCTCGCGCAGGATCTCGCGCAGGATGTCGTAGCACACGCTGCGCGCGGTCTTCACCTGGCCGCGGCCTTCGCAGGTCGGGCACGGCTCGCACAGCATGTGCGCCAGGCTCTCGCGCGTGCGCTTGCGCGTCAGCTCCACCAGCCCCAGCTGCGAGAAGCCGCTGACCGTGGTGCGCGTGCGGTCGCGCGCCAGCTGCTTGCGGAACTCGGCCAGCACCGCCTGCTGGTGCTCGTCGCGCGTCATGTCGATGAAGTCGACGATGACCATGCCGCCCAGGTTGCGCAGCCGCAGCTGGCGCGCGATGGCACCGGCCGCCTCGAGGTTGGTCTTGAACACCGTGTCCTCGAAGTTGCGCGCGCCGACGAAACCGCCGGTGTTGACGTCGATCGTCGTCATCGCCTCAGTCTGGTCGATGACCAGCGTGCCGCCGCTCTTCAGTTCGACCTTGCGCGCCAGCGCGCGCACGATCTCGTCCTCGATGCCGAACAGGTCGAAGATCGGCCGCTCGCCGCGGTACAGCTCGAGCTTGGCGGCGCTGCGCGGCATGTAGGTTTCGCCGAAGGCCTTCAGCTTGTCGTGCTGCAGGCCCGAGTCGATGCGGATCGAGTGCGTCGCGTCGTTGGCCAGGTCGCGCAGCACCCGCTCCGCCAGGCTCAGGTCCTGGTGCAGCAGCGTGCCCGGCGGCGAGTTCTGCGCACGCTCGCGGATGAGGCCCCAGGTCTTGCGCAGGTAGGCGATGTCGTCGGCCAGCTCGGCGTCGGTGGCTTCTTCGGCATTGGTGCGCAGGATGAAGCCACCCGGCTGCTCGCCGACCAGCGCGTGCATGCGCGCGCGCAGCTGGTCGCGCAGCTCCTGCGAGCCGATCTTCTGCGAGATGCCGATGTGCCTGTCGTGCGGCAGGAAGACCAGCATGCGCCCGGCGATGGAGATCTGCGCCGACAGCCGCGCGCCCTTGGTGCCGATCGGGTCCTTGATGACCTGCACCGTCAGCGACTGGCCTTCGAAGATCTGGCGCTCGATCGGCGTTGCCGCGGCGTCGCCGCGCCCGCCGCTGGCGCTGCCACCGTTCACCGGCGGGTTCAGGTCGGCGACGTGCAGGAAGGCGGCACGATCCAAGCCGACGTCGACGAAGGCGCTCTGCATGCCGGGCAGCACGCGCGCCACCTTGCCCAGGTAGACGTTGCCGACCAGCCCGCGTTCGAGCGCGCGCTCGATGTGCAGCTCCTGCACCGCGCCGTTCTCGACGATGGCCACGCGCGTTTCCTGCGGGGCCCAGTTGATCAGGATGTCCTGCATGGGAGGAGATGGGAGCCGGATCAGAACCTCACGCCGGCGTCGCGGAGCAGTCGTGCCGTCTCGCAGAGAGGCAAACCCATGATACCGGAGTAGCTGCCCTCGATGCGGCTGATCCAGGCGGCGATGCCGCTCTGGATCGCGTACGCGCCGGCCTTGCCAAAGGGCTCGCCGCCGGCGACGTAGCGCGCGATCTCGGCCGCCGGAATCGCGTCGAAGTGCACGCGCGACACGCTCACCGCCCGCCACTCGCGCCGGCCCGAGGCCAGCGCCACCGCGGTGATCACGCGGTGGGTGCGGCCCGACAGCGCG